>CACMYE010000004.1 GCA_902617825.1 uncultured Pelagibacteraceae bacterium
AAAGTATAATTGGCTCAATATCTTTAAAGGGAGCTGCAATAGATGATCTAACTTTTAAAGAATATAATGTGGTTTTAAATAGTAATGAAAAAGTAAACTTATTAGCACCAAGAAATTCTAGAGAAGGATACTTAATAGAGAGTGGATTTATAACAACTGATAAAAATGTTAAAATACCTAATTCAAATTCTATTTGGTCAGTATCAGGTAATAATAAACTTACTGCACAATCTCCAATAAAGTTAACTTGGGCTAATGATCAAGGAATAACATTCGAAAAAGAAATATCTATTGATGATAAGTTCTTGTTTACAGTCAAACAACGCGTAATTAATTCTACTGATAATAAATATGATTTTTATTCATATGGCCAAATTATTAGAAATGAGGCTCCTGAGATAACGAATTTTTATATACTTCATGAGGGTTTAGTTGCAACACTTGATGATGAGCTTATTGAGGAAGATTATGACGACATTGAAGAAAAAAAATTCGCGAGAACTGCTCAAAAAGGATGGCTTGGTATTGGAGATAAGTACTGGATCACTTCATTAATTCCTCCAAAAGGAAAAGAATTTAAAACTACATTCGATTATAAAAATAAATTTAGAGCAAACTTTGTAAGTACAGAGCCGCTTGAATTAAATAGTAATTCTTCAATAGAAGATAAAATGCAGATTATAGTAGCTGCTAAAAGAGTAGATGTTATTGATGGATATGCGGAGTCTCTGAAAATAGATAAATTTGATCTAACAATAGATTGGGGTTTTTTATATTTTATCACCAAACCATTATTTTTTGGAATAGACTACTTCTTTAAACTGCTTGGAAATTATGGTTTAGCAATCATAGCGATTACTATATGTATAAGATTGGTATTTTTCCCTTTAGCAAATTTCTCATTCAGAAGTATGGCTAAAATGAAGGCTTTAACTCCGGAAATGACAAGACTTAAAGAACTTCATAAAGATGACAAGATGAAATTACAGCAAGCAATGATGGCACTATATAAAAAGGAAAAAGTTAACCCCATGTCAGGATGTTTGCCAATTCTAGTTCAAATCCCAGTTTTTTTTGCTTTATATAAAGTATTATTTGTGACTATAGAAATGAGACACATGCCATTCTATGGTTGGATACAAGATTTATCAGAAAGAGATCCAACTTCATTGTTTAATCTATTTGGTTTATTGCCTTATGACGTACCTTCTTTTTTAGTTATAGGAGCGTGGCCAATAGCAATGGGTGTAAGCATGTTTGTACAGATGAAACTTAATCCAGCACCAACAGATCCAATGCAGGCAAAAATATTCATGTTCTTTCCACTTTTCTTAACAATAATATTAGCTCCATTCCCTGCAGGATTAGTAATTTACTGGACAGTTAATAATATTTTAACTATGGCACAACAGGTCTTCATCATGAAGCGTACAACGGTTAAAACTGCAACCTAATAATCTTAAATAGTTAAGAACACATGGATTTAAAAAATATACTGCCAGAAGACGGTCCACCTTTAAGTGAAGTAAATAAATATATTGAAAAATATAAAAATGATTTGATTGTAATTAAATATGGGGGAAATGTTTTAATTGATAGAAGTGTATTTAATAATTTCATAACAGATCTATTTATTTTAAATAAATTAGGTCTTTCTACAGTAGTTGTTCATGGTGGTGGACCAAGAATTAAAAGAGAATTAGAGAAGTCCAATATTCAATCAAAATTTATTAGAGGCTTAAGAGTTACTGATAAAAGTATAATAAATATTGTAGAGTCTGTTTTAATAGATTTTAACGATGATATTCTTCATAATTTAAAAAAAAAGGGCTCTGAAGGTATTTCGGTACACACAAAAAATAATAATATAATAGAAGTTATGCCCGAAGCAAAAGAACTAGGCTTTGTGGGTATACCAACCAAAATTAATAACGATACAATATTAAATATGCTAAAACAAAATAAAATTCCAATCGTGTCACCATTAGGCTTAGACAAAAATAATCAGACCTACAATGTCAATGGTGATACCGCTGCTATGGCAATAGCTAAATCTTTAAAAGCAAGAAGATTATTACTAATGACAAATGTTGATGGTGTACTTGATAAACAAAAAAAGCTTATAGAAGAAATATCTTCCTCAGAAATTTTAGAAATGATTAAAAATGAGACTATAACTGAAGGCATGATACCTAAAATTAAAGCGTGTTTAGATGCTATAAATAACGGAGTAACTGCAGTTGGTATAATTAATGGGACAAAAAAACATTCGTGCTTATGGGAAATATTCTCTGACAAAGGTGCGGGTACGTTAATTAGAAGATGATGAAATTAAGGAATATTAAAAATATACTTTTTGATTGTGATGGAGTTTTATATCAAGATCTAGAAGCAGTTTTCGGTCAGGTAAGTAAAAAAATGACTGAATATATATCTAAAAAATTAAATTTAGATTTAAAAGTGGCTAAAGAATTACAGAGAAGTTATTTTCATAAATATGACACCAGTCTTAATGGTTTAATGATTCATCATAATATCCCACCAAAAGAATTTTTAGATTATGTCCATGATATTGATTTATCTTTCTTGGAGAAAGATAAAACTTTAAGAAAAGAGCTTGAAAGCACAAATTTAAGAAAATTTGTTTTTACTAATGGAAGCAAAGAACATGTTAAAAACATAACCACATCACTTGGAATTGATGATCAATTTGAGAATGTTTTTGACATAGTAGACGCCAAATATAATCCTAAACCCGCAGCAAAAGCTTTTGATCTGATGTTAGAAAAATTCAAAATTGATCCAAAAGAAACACTTTATATTGAAGATATTGCAAAAAATTTATCCATTGGAAAGGAAAGAGGAACAACAACTGCATGGTTAATCAATGACGAATACTGGGGTAAAAAAGAATCAGATAAAGAATACATTGATTATAAAATAGAAAATCTTTCTTTATTTTTAAAAGAAATAAGGTTATTAAAAAACACGTAAAATTATGAGTATAGAAAATATTATTAATGAAGCATGGGAAAAAAGAGATCAAATAACCCCTGGTTCAGATGAAAATTTAAAGAATACTGTAAATCAAATTATTGACGATTTAGATAGTGGTAAAGTCAGGGTTGCTGAAAAAATTAATGGTGAATGGACAACTCATCAATATCTAAAAAAAGCAATCATGTTAAGTTTTAGAATGTACCCAATGGAAAATTTAAATGGTCCATATAGTAGTTGGTATGACAAAGCTCATCTTTTAAAAGGAAAAACAGCAGGATGGAGTAAAGAAGATCACGAGAATGCTGGTTTTAGAATGGTACCAAATTCACCAGTAAGAAAAGGATCTTACGTTGGCAAAAATGCAGTATTGATGCCATGCTATATTAATATTGGTGCATACATAGATGAAGGCACTATGATTGATACTTTTGCAAGAGCTGGAAGTTGTAGTCAAATTGGAAAAAATTGTCATATTTCAGCTGGCTCAGGTGTTGGAGGTGTGTTGGAGCCTGCCCAAGCACTTCCCACGATAATTGAAGACAATGTTTTCATTGGTGCAATGTCAGAGGTTGTTGAAGGTGTAATAGTTGGAGAAGGGTCTGTATTAAGTATGGGAATGTATATCGGTCAATCAACAAAAATAGTTGATAGAAAAACTGGTGGAATTACTTATGGAAAAATACCACCTTATTCAGTTGTTGTACCTGGATCTTTGCCTGATAAGAATAATCTTGCAGCACCATCACTTTATTGTGCAGTAATTATTAAACAGGTTGATGAAAAAACTAGATCAAAAACTTCAGTAAACGATCTTTTGAGAGAATAAAAATGCGAAAAATCAACGAAGTTCAATTAGCTAAAGAGCTAATTAGGTTTCCATCGGTAACTCCTGTTGATGCAGGAGTAATAGCTTTTTTAGAAAAAAAACTAAAACAACTTGGTTTTAAAACTAAAGTGCTTGAGTTTAGAGAAAAGAACAGTAAACCAGTAAAAAATCTTTATGCAAGGCTTGGTGATAAAAGTCCTAACTTTTGTTATGCGGGTCATTTAGATGTGGTGCCTGCTGGAAATCTTAAAGACTGGACAGTTAATCCATTTAAACCCTCAATTAAAAAAGGACATTTAATTGGAAGAGGTGCAAATGATATGAAAAGCTCTATAGCAGCTTTCGTTTCAGCAATTAGTGATTTTATTGAAAATTACTCTAATTTCAGAGGCTCAATTAGTCTTTTAATTACTGGAGATGAAGAAGGTGCTGCTATTAATGGGACCAAAAAGGTTGTGGAGTATTTGAAAAAAAGAAAAGAGAAAATTGATTTTTGTTTAGTAGGTGAACCAACAAACCCAAGTAAACTAGGTGAAATGATTAAAATTGGGCGAAGAGGAAGTATGAACGGTAGACTAACCATCACTGGAGTGCAAGGCCACGTAGCTTATCCTCATCGAGCAAATAATCCTTCAACAGCACTTGTACAAATTCTTAAGTTAATAAAAGATATCAAATTCGATAAAGGAAATAAAGATTTTCAACCAACTAACTTAGAAATAACGAAAATAAACATTAATAACACCGCTGATAATGTAATTCCAGGGGTTGCAACAGCTACATTTAATATTAGATTTAATAATAAACATTCCTCTTCCTCACTTAAGAAGAAGATAAATAATGTTATTAAAAAAATATCAGTAAAAAATAAATCTAAATATAATATTGAATATAGTGTATCTGGGGAAGCTTTTTTAACAAAACCTAATAAAACAACCTTTATGATACAAAATATAATTAAGAGAATTACAAAAATTAAACCTAAACTTTCTACAACAGGAGGAACTTCGGATGCTAGGTTTATTAGGAAAATTACCCCTTGTTTAGAATTTGGGTTAGTTGGTAAAACGATGCATAAAGTAGATGAAGCAGTTTCACTGTCAGATCTAAAAAAATTGACCTTAATTTATTTAAATATATTGAAAAATTATTTTAAGTGAAAACAGGTTTAATTACATCAGATACATATCAAAATCATAATACTGGGGATGGACATCCCGAAAAAATAGATAGAGTTACTGCTGTAATAGATAATTTTAAAAAATTAGACAATAAAAACCTCATTTGGAAGAAACCCAATAAATTTGAGAATTCTTTGTTAATTAAAACACATACCTCAAATTATATAGATCAAGTGAATAAATCTTTTCCAAAAAAAGGATATAATTTTCTTGATGGCGACACCATAGTTTCTCCTGGTAGTAAAGATGCCTCTAAGGATGCTGTAGGATCAATTATTACTGCAATTGATGGAGTGCAGAAAAAAGAGTTCAAAAATGCATTTTGTGCAGTAAGACCTCCAGGGCACCATGCAGAGAAAGAGAAGGCAATGGGTTTTTGTATCTATAATAATGTTGCTGTTGGTACAAATTACTTAATCGAAAAATACAAATATAATAAAATCGCAATTATTGATTTTGATGTTCACCATGGAAATGGCACTCAAGACATTTTTTATAATAACGAAAAAGTTTTATTTATTTCTACTCATCAATACCCTTACTATCCAGGATCTGGCTCTGAAAAAGAAAAAGGTCATTTTAATAACGTATTAAATATCCCTCTTGAAGCCGGAACATCAGCAGAAAAGTATTTAAACGCTTACGAAAATGTTTTAAATAAAGTGAAAGAGTTTAAGCCTGAATTCTTGTTGTTTTCTGCAGGTTTTGATGCACACATTGATGATCCTTTGGCCCAACTGCAACTTAGTTCTGAGGATTTTTATAAAATTACAAAAAGAACATTAGAGATCTCAAAATCATTTTGTAATGGAAATGTTGTTTCAATACTTGAGGGTGGATATGATCTTAAAGCTTTACAACAAAGCACCAAAAGACATGTTGATGCTCTCATAGAATTTAATTGATAATTTAATATAACTATCTAAACACAATCTAAATGAAACTGTACAGAATTAAAAAGTCAGCCATAGATAAAAAAGGGAGAGGACTTTACGCAACAAAAGATATTAAAGCAGGAACTAAGGTAATTGATTATATCGGTAAATTAATCACAAAAAAACAAACTGAAGAATCTGATAAATACGATAATGGTAAACCCATTTATTTATTTACCATAAATAAAAGATACGATCTTGATGGAGATTTTTCGTGGAATACTGCAGGTTTAATAAATCATTCATGTGATAACAATTGCGACTATGATGGTAAAGGACTAAAAATTTGGGTTAAAGCAATAAGAGATATTAAAAAAGGTGAAGAATTTACTTGCGATTACGGATTTGGTTACGATGAAAATTACAAACAATTTCCATGTAAATGCAAATCTAAAAACTGTTGTGGCTATATAGTGAGAGCTGAGTCTAGATGGAGAATAAATAAAAAGTTTGCAATGCGTAATAATAAAAATTAATAAATAACTCTATACAAAAAAAGCCCTTCAGGTGGTGCTGGTGGAGCACACAATACTCTTTTTTTAGATTTAAATACTTTGTCAAAAGTTTTTAGATCCCATTTCTTCTCACCCAAATATTTTAGACAACCTACCATCGATCTTACTTGCTGTTGTAAAAATGATTGTGACTTAAATTCTATTACAATTTTATTTTTTAATGCTCTTATTTTAATTGATTTAATTGTTCTAATTGGACTTTTAGCGTGACAACTTGATGATCTAAACGTGGAATAGTCATTCGTCCCTAATAATTTTTTTGCCCCCTTTTTTATTAAATCAACATCTAGTATTTTTCTCACATGCCACCCTCTTCCATTTTCAATTACAGGAGCACTTATTTGGTTAAAAATTATATATCTATAAATTCTTTGTTTTGCAGAAAATCGTGAATGAAATTTTTCACTTCTTTTTTTAATTTGAGTAATTGCTATACCCTTGTTGTTAAGAAAATGATTAATTGATTTTAAAAATTTTGTTAAATCTAAAATTTTTTTTTGACAATCAAAGTGAGCTGACTGAGCGTAAGCATGTACACCCGCATCTGTTCTGCCAGATCCATTTAGAATTATTTTTTCTTTTAAAAGTTTTGATAAATGTTGTTGAATTAATCCTTGAATAGTAGAGCCTTTTTTTTGAATCTGCCAGCCTCTAAAACTTGTTCCAACATATTCAATAAGAACTTGATACCTCGCCATTTAAATCTGATGGCCTTTTCTTATTCTTGAACCAAGCATAAATTCACCAATATTTTGAGGTCTTTTTCCTTGTCTTTGTATCTCCGTGACTTTAATTGATTGCTTATCTCCACAAGCAATTTCTAAATAATCATTAAGAACCTGTCCTGGATTTCCAATCCCATTGCTGATTTCTGCTTTTAAAATTTTATATCTCTCACCACTTGATATAAAAAAAGCACCTGGTATCGGATATAAACCATTTATTTTCCCTATAATATTTTCTGCATCACACGTCCAATCAATTAAACCTTCGGTCTTTTGAATTTTTGGAGCATAAGTTGCTTTAGAATGATCTTGAGCCACAAAAGTTGCTCTGTCTTCAAGTATATCATCAATATTATCTAAAATTTTTTCTGCAGCAATAAAAGATAACTTTTCAGCAATTTCAGTAGAATTAAAATTATTCTCCATATTGATCTTATAGATATTGCAAACTGGTCCTGTATCTAATTTTTCTTCTATTTTCATAATACTGATCCCAGTTTCTTTGTCTAAATTCATTATAGATCTTTGTATAGGTGCCGCTCCCCTCCAATTGGGTAGGATAGATGCATGTATATTTATAAACCCTTTTTTTGTTAAACTTAAAAATTCTTTAGGTATAATTTGTCCATAAGCTACAACAATTGCTAAATCTGCATTTGCTGATTTAAAAAATTCATATTCTTCTTTATTTTCTTTTAAAAATGATGGTGCCCTGTACTCTAAATTTAAAGTTTCAGAAATTCCTTGAACAGGAGATTTATTAATTTTTTGTCCACGATGTGATTTTTGTGGAGGTTGAGTATAAACGCATGTCACAGGATATCCATTTTGATAAAGAGATTTTAAAATTGGTACAGCAAACATGGGTGTACCCATAAATATAATTTTCTTAGCCATGAATTAAACTTCAGCTGTAATTGATTTTAATTTTGATAATTTTTTGATTATCATCGATCTTTTTAATTTTGAGAGATAATCTATAAATAATATGCCCTCAAGGTGATCCATTTCATGTTGAATGCATGTAGCAAGTAAACCTTCAGCCTTTAATAATTGTTTTTGTCCATTATAATCTAAATACTCTACTTCACATTTACTTGGTCTATCTATATCAGCAAATTGGTTTGGAACCGAAAGGCATCCTTCTTCATAAGTTGCTTTTAAAGGGTCCTTATTTTTAATTATAGGATTTACAAAATATCTTGGCTCTTTTTTATTTTCTTCCTTACAAATATCCATGACTATAATCCTTTGTGGTATTCCAACTTGTATTGCGGCAAGACCAATTCCGTTGGCAGCATACATGGTCTCCAACATGTCTTTCATTAGTTTCTGCTCTTCCTTTCCAACTTTACTTACTGGTTTTGAGACTTGTCTCAGTAGTTTATTTGGTTCTGTAATGATAGTTCTTATAGTCATGTTTTAATTTATTTTATTATAAATTTTATACTTTTAAAGGTAGAACTTTTAACAAAAGTTTATTTCTAATCAAATCAACATTTAGCTGATTGAGTGTATTGATAATAAAATAAACTGTATCTTCATCTAGATTTTCAATTTTTTCTGGTCCAATAACTTCAATTACTCTTAGCAATGCAGCGCCAATTTCATTGTTTTCAATCATAAACTGAATATCAGCAGGCATTTCTGAGCTTTTAATCTCATATAGGCTATCATATTTTTTTGAGATTTGTATTCCATCAGATTTCAATGCTTCTAAGAAAATTATATCTTTTTTGGATAAAAAATATTTTTTATCTTTTTTGATTTTCTTTAAAAATTTTTCAAGATCTTGTTCGATCTGGGATTTAGCGTAGTCCCCATTAAAATAATTCACTAATTTAGATTGATGCAAAACTTTATTGTTAAATTTAATTTTTTTATCTCTTACTTTCTCAGTTTTAGAATAGCTATTATAAAAAGTTGTATAATTTGAAGGTACATCATCTTCTGAAATTTGATCTAAAAGACTTTTTAATTCTTCATCAAAAGCATTGCCAATTTCATCCTTATTAAAAACATCTTTTAATGTTCTCATTAGCTCTAACTTTAAATTTGGCTCCTCTGTTAAAAGTATTCGTTGGTACAAGAGTGCTCTCCCTTCTATAGGTGGCAAGGATTTATAAACTTCCTGTACGTTTAAGAATTGACTAATATTAAATTGAAACTTTTTATAAAATTCAAATAAATCTTTTTCTGAATAATTTTTATCATGGACTGCTTTTTCAATAATAGAAATTTTATCTATTTCAGTAATTTCTAAATCTTTAATATTAAAGAGAAGATTTGATGCAGATAAATATTGCCAAATAAATTTTGGGGTATCCACGTTTGGCTCAAATGAAAATTCAAGATCAGTTCTATGTGCTAAATGAAAATCTAAAATAGAGTTTTCAGAAATTGTTTTATCTGCTTCCTCTACATATCCGAATAAGTAACTTATTTTATTTTCATAGTAATCATCTTGAAAACCAAGTTCTTTTTTCAAATCTAAAATTAATTGAGCCTCTTCATTTTTACCATAATTAACTAAACAATATAAATTGAACTTGGACAAATATTCATCCTCGATTGGTATAGTAAAATTAGAAAAAATTTCACATGATTTTTTTATGTTTGAGTCAGATAAATAAGTATCAACTAAAAACCTAGTTAGCTCAGGGTGTAGGTTAATAGTCTGATTTTTTATCAAATATTCTTCAATTAGGTCTAGATTGGAGTTTTTAATTAACCAATCAGATTTAAATTTCAAAAACTCTTGCTCACTTATATTTTGATTTGGATAGTAAGCATTGGTTAACATGGAAATATTCATTATTTCTGAAGCATCTTGTGAAAGATTATATTTATTAATGTTTTCAAAAAGAATTTTTAATTTAGAACCGTCAGAATTTGACCACATATCGATACTTAGTCCATATTCGGCTGGATCATATAATCCCGCAATTTTAATTTCTTTCGACGCAACATCTTGGTCTATTTTAATTGGATCAATTTTCTTGTTTGATTGTATGTTATAAATACTGCTTCCAGTGCTATTGTTTTGATTTTGATCAGAAATATTGGTTTCTACAACAATATCCGTTTTTTTTTTTTCTAAATTCCAAATATCAACTGGTTTATCTTCTGCGAACGTATTTGTAGATGATAATAAATAAAATATTAAAATTGAAAAATATTTATTATTTAACAATTTTAAAATTTTCATTTGGAATTATTTTTTCTATTTCTTTTTTAGGTGCAGGGAAATCTAATGAGTTTATAAAAAATACAATTCCTATAACAACAATCAATCCAAGTGTTAATTTAATTAGGATTCCTGTAATACTAGCTTTGCCTGAACTTGTGTTTTTAGTAAATTGCATATAACTTTAGATAATTTCAAATTAAGACATATTTGTGTTTTTTCAATAAAGAAACTTATGAAATCAAAAGAAAATCTTGTGTTTTTAGGAATGATGGGATCTGGAAAGAGTTCTATAGGTTTGCTGGTCGCAAAAAAACTAAAATTAAATTTTATAGATATAGATAATGAGATTGAAAATAAAGTGGGCACAACCATAAGCAAAATGTTTGAGGATAAGGGCGAAGATTTTTTTAGAAAAGTTGAAGAGAAAGTAACACTAAAAAATTTAAAACTACACTCCTCTGTGATTTCTCTTGGTGGTGGAGCTTTCATGAATGAAAATATTAGAAAAGAAGTTTTAAAAAGTCATATATCTTTTTGGCTAAACTGGAATAATAATATTTTGTTAGGAAGAATAAAAAATAGTAAAAAAAGGCCTCTTGCGATAACCTCATCAGATGATCAAATAATTGATTTAATTCAAAAACGCTCTAACGTCTATGCAAAAGCTTTATTTGAGATTAAATGTGATAACTTAACTAAAAATGAAGTAGTTAATAAAATAATTAAAATTTATGAATCAAATTAAATTAAATATAGAAACAAAGACACAGAAATATCCCATCTATATTGGAAAAAAAATATCTGCGAATATTTCTCAAATTACAAAATCTAATTCAATTAAATTTAATAGATGTCTTTTAGTTATAGATAGTAATGTTCCTAAAAAATTTGTTTCAATAATTAAAAAATCTTTAAAAAATAAAATGAGTTATATACATTATTTTAAAGCCAATGAATTAAATAAGAATATGAATAGTACTAATAAGATTTTAGAAATATTGTTAAATAAAAATTTTTCAAGAGATGACTGTTTGATATCCATTGGAGGAGGTGTTACAGGAGATATAAGTGGTTTTGCTGCAAGTCTTTTCAAAAGGGGGCTTAAGTTTATAAACATACCAACTACTCTTTTGTCTCAAGTTGACTCGTCTATTGGTGGTAAGACTGGTATAAATACTAAGTATGGTAAAAATCTAGTTGGGAGTTTTTACCAGCCCAATCTTGTTATTTCTGATACTGAATTTTTAAAAACATTACCTAAGAGAGAGATAGTTTGTGGATATGGAGAAATTTTAAAACATTCAATTATTGGGAATAAAAAATTTTATAATTTTTTAAATATCCATAAAAACAAAATTTTAAAGCTTACTTCTCCGTTTCTTGAAAAAGCTATTCATGAAAGTTGTAAAATTAAAAAAGCTGTAGTTCAAAAAGACGAAAAAGAAAAGGGTTTAAGAAAAATTTTAAATTTTGGTCATTCGTTTGCGCATGCTTATGAAGCAACATTAGGATTTAGCAAAAAACTAAATCATGGAGAAGCTGTAATACTTGGAATGAAAACTGCACTAAATTTTAGTCTTAAGACAAAATTTATGAATAAAAGAGAGTATTATTCCATCATAGATCATATCGATAATTCTGATTTACCATCTTCTGTAAGTAAATTTTTTAGTCAAAAAGATATCAACAAAATTTTAAGTTTTATGGCAAAAGATAAAAAAAATAGATCAAATAATATTAATTTGGTCTTACTCAAAAAAATTGGAGCCCCAATAATTAATAAAGAATATTCTAAAAAAAAAATAGGTTTATTTTTAAAAATTTTTTTACGAAATTAAGATTTGTATTGAGTGAATAAACTCTTTCATCTCCTTATCTAAAATTTTATAAATTTTCTTATTACTTTCTATCTTATTCATGGTCTTGAGTTCATTTGAAATTAAACTTATTTTCAAATGAAATTTTCCTTCTTGATTGCCAGCGTGATTTTTATGAAGAAAAGATTTGTCCTCAATTTTAATATTTTCAATGTTTATCTGATTTTGTAATTTTTTTTTTACAATTGCAATTAAGTCATTTATATCCATAAGTATAACTTATTATATAGCATGAAAAATATTTGTGATTGGAATAATTGTAATAAAATTGGTGAATATAAAGCACCAGTTGAAAAAGATAATAGTAAAAAATTTAGAATGCTTTGTCTTGAGCATGTCAAGGAATTCAACAAGAATTGGAATTACTTTTCCGGTATGAATGATGACCAAGTAATGGATTTTTTAAAGTCAGACATGATATGGCATAAGCCTACTCAAAGTTTTAGCTCTTCAGATAATTTTTTTAAGGTTCTTTGGAATACAACTTTAAAAGATGAATTAGATAAAGATAAAATAAATGGTGATTATAATCATATGCGTCAATTTAAATTTGATCACAAAGATATCAAAGCGTTTGGTATTCTTGGTATTTCCGTAGGCCTAAAGTGGAAGAAAATACAGGACAGATTCAAAGTGCTTGTGAAAAAATTCCACCCTGATATGAATTCTGGAAATAAAAAACACGAGGAAAAACTTAAATTAATAACTTTAGCTTATACTCAGCTTAAAAATACATATAGAGATAAAATTGACACCAAATCTTGACATAAAACCAGATATCAAAGTTTCTTTAAAACAAACGTTTGGAATAGATTCAGAGATGGAAGTTGACGCATTTTCAAAAAAAAATGATTACGTACCTGAAATTGATAAAAGTTATAAGTTTGACAGAGACACTACACTAGCAATCATTTCTGGATTTTCATTTAATAAAAGGGTTTTAGTTCAAGGATATCACGGCACAGGTAAATCTACTCATATTGAACAGATAGCTGCAAGACTAAATTGGCCATGTATTCGTGTAAACTTAGATAGCCATGTTAGCCGAATAGATTTAATTGGAAAAGATGCAATTGTCTTAAAAGAGGGCAAACAAGTTACTCAATTTAATGAGGGTATCTTACCATGGTCTATTCAAAATCCAGTTGCTCTTGTGTTTGACGAATATGATGCAGGAAGGCCTGATGTTATGTTTGTGATTCAGAGAGTTTTAGAAGCTGAAGGTAATTTTACGCTACTAGATAAAAATAAAGTAATAAAGCAAAATAAGTTTTTTAGATTATTTGCAACTTCAAACACTGTAGGCTTAGGAGATACTAGTGGTCTTTATCATGGTACCCAGCAAATAAACCAAGGTCAAATGGACAGATGGAATATAGTAACTACGCTGAATTACCTTAGTCTTGATAGGGAAATGGATATTGTGTTAGCAAAAAATAAAAATTTAAATAATTCAAAAGGAAAAGAAGTTGTTTCCAACATGATCAAAGTAGCCTCTTTAACACGTAAAGGATTTATTGCAGGTGATATTTCAACAGTAATGAGTCCAAGAACTGTCATGCACTGGGCAGAAAATTCAGAGATCTTTAAAGATATTGGTTACGCCTTCAGAGTAACTTTTCTAAATAAATGTGATGATATAGAGAAAAATACTATCGCTGAGTATTATCAAAGATGTTTTGGTGAAGAATTACCTGAGTCATTGATAAATATTCAAATTTAAATGAGTAGCAGAGAAAATAACTTAAAAGAAAAGTTCAGAATTGCATTAACGTCTACAGCAAAAGTTATTTCTGATGACTTTGATTTAAGTAAAAAAGTTTCTGAGAAAAATAAGTCAAAAGATAAAAGTCCTATAGAAATTGATAGTATAAATAGTCCAAGTGATTTTATAAAATTAAGAGCGGAGACAGACTCATCAGCTTTAAAGAAAAAATTTTCTAATGATGCTATCTATCAAAAAAATTTACCAGGAAATAATTCTTCAAGATCACTTTACAATATCGCAGAAAAAATAAGGTATGAAGCTTTAGGAGGTCAAATGTTAAAAGGAATTGAAAAAAATTTTCATGAAAACTATTCTCAGATAATTAACCAAAAGCGAAGAGATCAATTAAAAACTAAAGAGGATGTTAGTGTTACTGAAGCATTTGAACTCTACATGCTAAAAAATTTTCATAAAGTAAAACTCAATCCATTAACCTCAAAAATGCTTGATTTTTGGGAAAAAGATTTTGAAAAATCTATAGAGAAACACAAAAAGTTTTTAATTGATAATCTTGAAGATCAAAATACTTATAGCTCTCGTTTTTCACAAATTTTACAGGAGATGGATATTTTTCAAAGTGAAGAAGACCAAACTAATGAGGAGAATCAAGATCAAGGGCAAGATAATCCATCAAACGATGACCAAAATAATGACAATGAAGATAGTAAAGATGAAAATAAAGATCAGGAAACACAAGCTACTTTGGATGCAGATTATGAGGTTGACGAGTTTAATTTAGATGAACAACTATCAGAATTAGATACAGAAGAACAAAGTACAGAACAAATTTTAAAAAAGAATATCGGTAATCTTGATCTTGATTATAAAATCTTTACTTCACAATTTGATGAAATTGTTAAAGCTGAAAATTTAGAAAATGCAGATGAGGCGACTAAATTAAGAAAAAGCTTGGACCAGCAACTAATAGGTTTTCAAGATGTTATTACGAAACTAGCCAATAAGTTACAAAGACAGTTGCTAGCAAAACAAAACAGGGCGTGGGAATTTGATTTAGAGGAAGGATTGCTTGATAGCTCAAAACTACCAAGAATAATAATGGATCCTTATAATTCTTTATCATTTAAAAAAGAAAAAGATTTAGATTTTAAAGATACTGTTGTCACTTTGTTAATAGATAACTCAGGTTCAATGAGAGGAAGACCTATTACAATAGCTGCTATATGTGCAGATATTTTATCAAGAACTCTTGAAAGATGTTCTGTTAAAGTCGAAATTTTAGGCTTTACTACTAAAAACTGGAAAGGTGGTCAGTCAAGAGAACTATGGGCTAAAAATTCAAAACCAAAAACTCCTGGAAGATTAAATGATTTAAGACATATAATTTACAAAGGTGCAGATACTCACTGGCGACAGGCAAAAAATAACTTGGGGCTGATGCTTAAAGAAGGTCTGCTAAAAGAAAATATTGATGGAGAAGCAATATCTTGGGCATACGGTAGAATTAAAAAGAGAAAAGAAGAAAGAAAAATTTTAATGGTTATTTCAGATGGAGCTCCAGTCGATGACTCAACTCTTTCTGTTAACTCAGGTGATTTCCTTGAAAAACACCTAAAAAAAATAGTTAAATATATTGAAAATAAATCTGATATTGAAGTTTTAGCAATTGGAATAGGTCATGATGTATCTAGATATTATGATAAAGCGATTAAGATAACAGATGTTAATGAGTTAGGAGACGTAATGATTTCACAATTAAGTTCTCTTTTTGATACCAAAAAAAAATATCACTAGATATTAAATAAATCTGAATTCCGCCAACTAATTACAACTTCTGCTCCACTTCTCGTTTTGGAGTTTCTAAATTTTAATGAAGCAAAATTTTTTTCTAATAAAGTTTTACCAATAAATAATCCAAGTCCTAAACCTGTTTTAGATTTTTCTTCTGAATTACTTGTTTTTAAATAAGGCTCTCCAATTTTAGGCAGAATATCTCTAGGATATCCATCCCCGTCATCTTCAATTATAATTTCTGTCGTTTCACTATCACTTTTCAAATTTATAAAAATTTTATCCCTTGAAAACTTATTTGCATTCCCAATAAAATTTCTTAATCCATAAACAATCTCAATTGACTTGGTTATTTTTTTTTGATTTGAATCTTGATCAAAGTTAAACACAAAGTTTTTGTTACTTATTTCTCTAAAAGACGAAATAATTTCTGACAAATATTCTCTTACAGTTAGATCTTTATCTATAAAATCATCTTCCTCAACCGGGTTTAAACTCAAACGTTTTAGAATTTCATTGCATCTTTCTACCTGACTATTTAATAATTCAAAATCTTTCTCAAATTCTTTGTTATTCTCTAATTGTTTTGCTAAGTCTTGAGTAATTATTTTGATTGTGGAAAGTGGAGTACCAAAAGAGTGTGCAGCAGCTGCAGCTTGACCACCCAATGATAATAATTCGTGCTCTTGTGCCATTACTTTTTCCATTTTTGATAAAGCATCTTTTCTTAAACGAGATTGAGATCCAAATGTCATTGCAAAATAATTTAAAAAAACTAAAGCAACAATTAAAGCAATAGGTATAGAAAAATAATAATAGGGGCTTACATGAAAATGATCACTCAAAGGTGATGGTAAATCTGTAGAATAAAAAGTAAGAATTATAATGGCAATACCCGTTAAACCTACTAGTAATGAGTTAGTTTTAAAACTTAAGTTCGATGAAGAAAATACACTTGGAATTAGTAAAAATATAACAAAAGGATTAGCAATACCACCTGTCAAATAAAGTAAAGTGCTTAATTGAATTATATCAAGTAATAAAAAGATAAAAGCAGACCTATCTGATAGTTGAGTTTTTTTATAAACATAAATTAAATAAAAATTACTAAAAACACCAAAAATTATTATTAGATTTGATAATAAATAATTAAATTTAAAATTTAAAATTAAATATACAAAGTTTACAGCTGTGAGTTGGCCAAAAATTCCAATCCATCTTAAATTTATATAGGTTGATTTCTTAAAAGAGTATTGTTTGGAAGTTTCAAAAAACTTCATTTTTATATATCAAGATTGTGAACATTAATTGCATTAGAAACAATAAAATCCTTTCTTAATGCAACATCATTACCCATGAGTGTATGAATTAAACTTTGGTCTTTTTTAAGATCTTTTGAATATTGTACTTGTAGTAAATTTCTAGTCTCTGGATCAAGTGTGGTGCTCCACAATTCTTCAGGATTCATTTCTCCTAAACCTTTAAATCTTTGGATATTCATTTTAGACTTTTCTAAGTCTAAAGCTTTTGTAAATTCTTTTGTTCCTTTTTTTATTTTCTTGATTTCTTTATTATTATTTAAAATATAATCCTCTAAATCTTTTTCGTCTTTTATGTAAATGCCTTTAGTTCCTTTATTTACTTTAAATAATGGTGGTTGAGCTAAATAAATATGTCCATTTTCAATTAATTTATTAAATGGTTCGTTATTAAAAAAAGTTAATAATAAAGCCCTAATATGTGAACCATCGACATCCGCATCTGTCATAATTATTATTTTGCCATATCTTAAATCTTTTAAATCTATCTCTTCTACTTTAGGATCTAAGCCTAATGCATTGATTAATGTCACTATCTCGTTTGAAGATATCATTTTTGACAAAGCTTTAGTTCTTCTATCTGATCCATTACCATTGCCATTTTTTTTAATTGTCAAATCCTCAACATAAGTATTCAAAATCTTTCCTCTAAGAGGTAAAACAGCCTGATTTGATCTATTTCTTCCTTGCTTTGCTGAGCCACCTGCTGAATCTCCTTCAACAATAAACAATTCAGTTCCTTCTTGCTTTCCTATCTGGCAATCAGCTAATTTTCCAGGGAGGCCACTCAATTCAAGAGCTCCTTTTCTTCTAACGTTTTCTCTTGCTTTTCTGGCTACATCTCTTGCCATAGCTGCTTGAATAATTTTGGCTAGAATTATTTTTGTAACAGTTGGATTTTGATCAAACCATGTTGATAATTTTTCATTTACTACTGTTTCTACAATCATTCTCACTTCAGAGGAGACTAATTTATCTTTAGTTTGAGATGAAAATTTGGGATCAGGAATTTTTGTTGATAAAACACATGTTAAACCTTCTTTTATATCATCTCCAGAAATAGCTAATTTGTTCTTCTTTAGCAAATTATGCTCATTAGCATATTTGTTAACAACTCTAGTTAATGCGCTTCTAAATCCTAATAAATGTGTCCCACCATCTTTTTGATAAATATTATTTGTATATGGGAAAATTTCTTCTCCATAACCAGCATTCCATTTCAGGGAACACTCTATATCAATATTATTCTTTTTTCCTTCTATATAAATAGGTTTTCTGAATAAATCATTTCCATTTTTGTTTTGTAACTTTTCTCTTTTTTCATCTAAAAAGTCAACAAACTCTATTAATCCCCCATCAAACTTAAATTCGAATATTTTTTCTTTTTTTAAACTAGCATCAATAAAAATAATTTTAATCCCTTTGTTTAAAAATGCCAACTCTCTCATTTTTTTTACTAAAATATTGGCACTAAATTTTACTGAAGAAAAAATTTTTGTAGATGGTAAAAAAGTAATCTTGGTACCAGATTGATTAGACTTTCCAATTACTTTTAACGGTGCTTTTGCCTCACCATTTTCAAATTCTATAAAATATTTCTTACTATCTCTATTAATTTCTAGTTGCAATTTTTTAGAAAGTGCATTTACAACTGAAACACCAACCCCATGCAACCCGCCTGATACTTTATATGAATTGTGATCAAATTTTCCTCCTGCGTGAAGCTGGGTCATAATAACTTCTGCTGCAGATTTTTTTTCAGTTTTGTGTATATCTACGGGTATCCCTCTACCATCGTCATTAACAGTGATTGTTCCATCTGCATTAATTCTAACATTTATATTTTTACAATGACCTGCTAAAGCTTCATCAATAGAGTTATCTACAACTTCATAGACCATGTGGTGAAGTCCAGTGCCATCATCTGTGTCACCAATATACATACCTGGTCTTTTTCTTACAGCCTCTAAGCCCTTTAAAACTTTTATGGAGTCTGCTTGATATGTATTATTATTTGCCATTTTTATTTATTGGAAAAAAATAATTATAACATTTTTTAAAAAAAATTGCTGATTTATCTTTATTAAAAAAATATAAAAAATGTAAATCAGTATTGATAATTATGACTTTTTTACTGGCGGAGAGAATGGGATTCGAACCCATGATAGAGTTTCCCCTATACACGCTTTCCAAGCGTGCGCCTTCAACCACTCGGCCATCTCTCCAATGTTTTTTTCATATTTTTATAATATATTAAAGAATAGAATATGAACTTAGAAAAATTTAAAAAAACACTTACATATAAAAATTATAGTAATTTTAAAATATTTCTTAGATACATCGAATATATATTAAAAAATTTTTTTATAAATTTAATTGTTAAATTAAATTTTGTCGTGAGAAAACCTAAGTATTGGATTGACTTAGGGTCATTTAAAGATAACAGATATATTAATTTTATTGTATATGCGCTAAAAGATGATTTTATTTTTCTTTATAAAAATGATGAAAATACAAAAAAACTTTTTCATAGAATAGGTTTTTTAAATTTTTTTAAACATACAGGCCCAAATACAAAATTTGATAATTACAAAAAAACAAGTTTTTTAGGAGATAATGAAACAAAAAATCTAAATAAAGTTTTTTTTAATACTGATTATTTTAAATATTTTTCTAAAAATTACAAAATAAAAAAAGAACAAGTAATAATGCCGTACTACATGTATCCTCGAATATATAATTCTTTTTATAAAAAAATTTATCCCAAAAAAAAACCAAATTTTAATTTAAGAATTTTTTTTTCTGGTTCGGTGTATAATGAAGTATACGGCAATTTTCATTGGAAAAATGAACCAAAAAAATTTCCAAATAGAATTAAAGTAATTAATAATATTATTAAAGAGTTTAAAAATGAAATATTTTTTATAAATTCAAAAAAAGATATTCGATCAAACGATATTTTTAAAAAGAAAATTGTTTTTTGTCTTCATGATAAAATGGTAAAAAAATCCTCCTATATTTTAAATTTTAAAAATAATTTTAATTTTTATAAAAGCTCATGTTTCCATTTGAGTTGTCCAGGTGCGGTTATGCCATTATGTCATCATCTAATAGAAGGTATAAAGGTCGGTTCTATTCCAATTACAAATTGTGAAAAACTTATGTTTCCAAATTTAGATTTAAACATGTCATTGCATTATTCAAATATTGAAGAACTTAATGATCAAATTAAAAAAGCATTGGATATGAAAGAAGACGAGATAATTTACATGAGAGAGAAAGTTCTTGATTATTATGAACAATATTTAAGTCCTGAAAATTTTAAATTAAAAATTATTCAGGCTATTAATCAAAAAAATAATGAAATAATTTGTTGTGATGATCATCGTAGCGTAGAAAAAATGAATAATAATTAAATTTAAATTAGTAGTAAATGCCTAAATTATTTTTTATATATTATTTCTAATAAGAATAAGGCAATTGTTTACTATGTTTTTTTTATGGTAAATGTCTACAATTGAAAAATTGTAATCTGAATTGTTAAAATAATTTATAAACCTTTGTTTATCTTTATAATACACATCTTCTATAATATAAATTCCTGAATCACTTAAAAATTTTATTGAATTTTCAAATAGACAAATATTTGCATTATAATCATGTAATCCATCGTCTAATATTACGTCAAACTTACTTATTCCAATATTTTTAAACAACAACTCAATAGTTTTTGGATCAGTTTGATCTACAAAATATGTTTTAATTCTCTCATAGTTTTTTAATATTTTTTTATCTATATCTGCACCATAAATATTTGCATTTTCAAAGTAATCTCTCCACGCTTTCACAGAGGCAAGAGGAATACCTTTTTCACCCATGTTACTAAGTATATTTACATCGTTAGTTCCAAGACCAATTTCAAGAAAATTTTTTATATTTTTTCTTTTGTTAAAAAATAATTCTGAATAATATTCGCTATAATTATGATGATTATTGCTTCCTCCTTTGTCACTTCCATAAAAATTCATTAATTCTGTAAGTTTTGAATTTGAAGAGGAATTTACTACATAATTTAATTTTATTTTTTTATTTTTAGATAAAAATTTTATATTATATTTAAATTTTCTGATGATCTCTCTTAAAATCTTCATAAAAATTATTTTTCGTTATTTATTTTTAAAACTCCAATAAATGCCTCTTGAGGTATTTCAACACGTCCAAATTGTTTTGAACGAGCTTTTCCCTTTTTTTGTTTTTCTAAAAGTTTTCTTTTTCTGTCAGTAGCACCACCACCATGAATTTTTGTCAAAACATCTTTTTTAAAACCCTTAATAGTTTCTCTTGCAATAATTTTTCCTCCAATTGCAGCTTGGACTGGGATCATAAAATTGTGTCTCGGTATTAGATCTTTCAGTTTTTCACAAACTTCTCTACCAGTTCTTTGTGCAAAATTTTTATGTATCATCATTGCTAAAGCATCAACAGGCTCAGCATTTACCAAAATACCTAATTTTACCAAATCTCCCTCTCGATGTTCAATTATTTCATAATCAAAACTGGCATAACCACTGGTCATTGATTTAAGACGATCGTTAAAATCAAAAACTACCTCATTTAAAGGAAGTTCATAATTTATAACTGCTCTACTTCCTGAATAACTTAAATTTGTTTGTATTCCTCTTTTATCCTGACACATTTTGATTATAGATCCTAAATACTGATCTGGAGTTATAATTGTAGCTTTAATCCAAGGCTCTTCGATCATTTTTATTAATGTTGGATCTGGCAAACTGGACGGATTTTGCAAATCTACTATAGTTCCATTATTAAGATACACTTTGTAAACAACTCCTGGGGTGGTGGTTAATAAGTTAACCTCAAATTCTCTCTCTAATCTTTCAGTTACAATCTCAAGATGTAGCAAGCCCAAAAATCCACACCTGAAACCTAGACCTAGAGCTGAAGATGACTCTGGTTCAAATGAAAAACTAGCGTCATTTAATTGAAGTTTAGCTAATCCATCTTTTAGTTTTTGATACTCTGAACTATCAACTGGAAACAAACCACAAAACACAACTGGCTTGCTAGGTTTAAATCCTGGCAAAGCATTATTTAATGGTTTTGTTGCGTCACAAATAGTGTCACCAACTTTTGTGTCTGACAGGACTTTAATTCCAGTTGTTATAAAGCCTATTTCGCCAGTATTTAACTCATTTATATCTGTTGGTTTAGGAGTGAAAACTCCAACTTTTTCTACAATATATTCTTGGTTAGTTGACATCATTTTAATTTTCATATTTTTTGATAATTTGCCATCAATTACTCTAACTAAAATTACCACACCTAAATAAGTGTCATACCAACTATCAACAAGTAAACATTTTAAATCTGATGTGCTTTCTCCCTTAGGTGCAGGAAGAGTAGTTATTATT
Organism: uncultured Pelagibacteraceae bacterium; assembly: GCA_902617825.1. Classification (GTDB taxonomy): domain Bacteria; phylum Pseudomonadota; class Alphaproteobacteria; order Pelagibacterales; family Pelagibacteraceae; genus Pelagibacter. Next base: position 22,518 of record CACMYE010000004.1, read on the forward strand.
TGCTCTAAAATATCCTCGATACCTTCACCAGTTTTACCAGAACATGGAATGGCATTTTCAGTGTCGATACCAATAACATCCTCAATTTGTTTTTTTGTTTTTTCCAAATCAGATGCAGGTAAATCAACCTTATTTAATACTGGAACAATTTCATGGTTCGTATCTAAAGCTTGATAAACATTTGCTAAAGTCTGAGCCTCAACGCCTTGGGTACTATCGACAATAAGAATTGAGCCTTCACATGCATAAAGCGACCTACTTACTTCATAGCTAAAATCTACATGACCGGGTGTGTCTATGATGTTTAGAACATATTTTTTACCATCTTTCGCCTTATAATTTAATTTTACAGTTTGAGCTTTAATTGTAATTCCTCTTTCTCTTTCAATATCCATAGAGTCAAGAACTTGAGCTTTCATCTCTCGTTCTGTTAGTCCCCCACAACTATGAATTATACGATCAGCAATAGTAGATTTGCCATGGTCAATATGTGCAATAATTGCAAAATTTCTTATATTATCAATTTCACTAGGCATTTAGGATCTAATTTTCGCACCTGATTTGGTCTCAACAGTTGAAATTATTAATTTATTAATTTTTTCAAGATCGCTTTCTTCTAATGTTTTTTCGGAAGATTGAATTGTTACATTGAGTGCTATAGACTTTTTATCTTTAGGAATATTTTCACCTTCATAGACATCAAATATTTTAACTGACTTAATTAAGTTTTGATCAATTGAGGATATGATTTCTATTAAATCTTGAGCTTTAAAATGTTTGTCAACTACAAAAGCAAAGTCTCTGTCTGATTTTTGATAGTCTGAGAACTTAAATTGAGATTTTAAGTCTTTGAGTTTAAGTTTGTTATCTTTTAGGTAATCTAGATAAATTTCAAAACCAACTAGAGCTTCGGTTTTTATATCGAGTTCTTTTATAATATTTGGATGAATTTCTCCAAAATAAGCCACTGGATCAATATCGTCTTTATCCAGATACACAGAGCCAGATTTACCAGGATGATAATAAGAAGGAGATTTTTCTCTTATAAATAGATTGTGTCTATCATATCCAGCTTCGATTAAGGTCTGAATTGTATCTTTTTTTGCATCAAAAACGTCTACCAATCTGTTTTGTTCAATCCAGTTTAATCTTGATATTCTTCCTGATTTTATCCCACCGATTACTGTTAATTGATCTCCAGGTTTGTTGTCTTTAAAAATTGGCCCTATTTCATAAAGAGAAATATCTCTAAATCCTCTATCTAAATTTTTCTTTAGATAGAATGCCAAATTAGGAAATATTGAATTTCTTAAAACATCTAAGTCTGAACTTATTGGATTTACTATTTTTATTTCTTTGTAATTTTCTTTGAAAAGATCGTTTATTTTTGAGTCTGTAAATGACCAAGTTACCGTCTCATAATAGCCTTTTGATGCTACAGAACGTTGTAAAAAATGAAAAAGTTTTTGTTGTTTATTAAGTGTGTCTTTAATTCTATTTTTTTGTGGTTCGATAATTTCTATATTATTGAAACCTTTTATTCTTACTATCTCCTCTACTATATCTATAGGTTGAGTGATATCGGGTCTCCATGTAGGAATTGTTAATTCTAATTCAGATTTCTTTTTAGAAACTTTAAAACCTAAATCTATTAAGATCTTTATGACCTCTTTATCTTTTATTTTAAAGCCTGTAATTTTTTCAAACAAAAATATTTTAAATTTGATTTTATTTTTTTTAACATTCCTAATGCTTTGAACATCGAACTTACTAACTTTTCCTCCACAAATTTTAGTTATTAATTGTGCAGCTTTATCTAAGCCTATTTTAATAGATTGAGGATCAATACCCCTTTCAAATCTAAATTTAGCGTCAGTATCAATGTTCAACAACTTTGAAGTTTTTCTAATAGATCTAGGCAAAAAATATGCAGATTCTAACAAAATATTTTTAGTATTAAACTCAGTACCTGAGCGTGTACCTCCTATTATTCCACCCAAACCTAATACGCCAGACTTATCAGAGATAACACACATACTATTATCTAATTTATACTCTTTGTTATCAAGACCTTCGAATGTTTCACCTTTTTCTGAATTTCTTACAATAATTTCCTTATCAATTTTGTCTGAATCATATGCATGAAGCGGTCTATTTAAATCCAGCATCACATAATTAGTTATATCTACAATTGCTGAAATAGGCTTCTGACCTAGAGATATGATTTTATCCTTCAGCCACTTTGGACTTTCTTTGTTTGTAACATCTTTAATTAAACAACTACCAAATATCGTACAACCTTGATTTTTATCTTTTGTAATAGAAACTTTAATTTTTTGAGGCCCACTATTTTTAATTTTAATATTAGAAATATTTTTTAATTTACCAACTCCCGCTGCTGCAAGATCTCTTGCTACTCCTCTTACACCTAAACAATCAGGTCGATTAGGAGTGACGGATAAATCAATAACTTTTTCACTATTATTTTTAAAAAAATTTTTACCTACTTTGTCAGAGTAATTATTTGACTTTAGTTCTGTTATTCCATCACTTTCATCAGATAAATTTAATTCTGACTCTGAGCACAACATCCCATATGAAGTTACACCCCTTATTTTGCTAACTGTGAGTTTCATGTTATTTTTTGGAATCACTGATCCAGGTCCGGCATAAACGGTTAGAAGGTCTTTCTTGGCATTAGGTGCTCCACATACAACTTTTACAGTATTTTGTTCCCCTATATCAACATCACATACTTTTAACTTGTCTGCATTTGGGTGTTGCTCAGCATTAATAATTTTTGCTACTTTAAAATTATCTAAGTCAGAACTAACTTTTTCAAAGCTCTCAACTTCAAGCCCAATATCTGTCAGCTTCTCAATTATTTGATTATCCTTGAACTTAGTATCAAGATGTTCTTTAAGCCAGCTTATTGTAAATTTCATCGACTAAGGCCTCTGTAATTTGATGGTACATCTAATGGATCAAACCCAAAGTGACTCAGCCACCTATAGTCAGTCTCAAAAAAAGCCCTTAGATCATTTATTCCATACTTAAGCATGGCTAATCTATCTATACCAATCCCAAATGCGTAACCTTGATACTTGTCTGGATTTATTTTTACATTTTTAAGTACATTTGGATGTACCATCCCGCAACCTAAAATCTCCAACCATTTATCTCCTTCACCGATGACTATTTTGCCATCTTTCAGTTCATAACCAATGTCAACTTCAGCCGATGGCTCTGTAAAGGGGAAGTGACTTGGTCTAAATCTCATTTTGATTTTATCAACTTCAAAGAAGGATTTTATAAAATAATTTAAGCAACCTTTTAAATGTCCCATGTTTATATTTTTATCAATATGAAGTCCCTCAACTTGATGAAACATTGGAGCATGAGTTTGATCACTGTCAGATCTATATGTTCTACCAGGAGCAATGATTTTAAAAGGTGGTTTCCCTTTTAGCATTGTTCTTACTTGAACTGGAGATGTATGAGTTCTTAAAAGTAATTCTTTTTTATCATCTAAATAAAAAGTATCATGCATGTCTCTTGCCGGATGGTTGTCTGGGGTATTTAATGCAGTAAAATTGTAATGCTCATTCTCTACATCTGGTCCTTCTTCAACGCTAAAACCAATTTCAGAAAATATAGAGGAAATTTCATCTATAACTTGAGAAACAGGATGGATCTTACCTTGAACAATATTTCTTTCAGGCAGAGTCACATCTACTTTTTCATTCTCTAGCCTAGAATTTATTTCTTTAGTTTCTATTTCTTTAATTTTTTTATTAATTTTTTCTTGTAATTCATCTTTTACAAAATTTAAATCCGATGCAAATTTTTTCCGTTCTTCAGCTGGTAAAGATCCAAGATTTTTAAAATGATTAGAAATTTTACCCTTCTTACCAAATAACTCAGATTTTATTTGATTTATACTTTCAATGTTTAAATCAGTATTTAATTTGTGTAAGAATTCATCTTTTATTTTTTTAATATCAGACATATTTGTAGAATATTTGTTAACCTTAGAAAAACAACAATGAAAATTAATTCAATGCTGATTGGGCTTTTTGTACAATTGTTTTGAATGCCTCTGGGCTATCATAAGCAATTTCAGCAAGAATCTTTCTATCTATTGCAATACCACATTTACTTAATCCGTTTATGAATTTAGAATATGTCATTCCTTCAGCTCTGACACCTGCGTTGATTCTTTGTATCCATAAAGATTTGAAATCTCTTTTTTTGTTTCTTCTGTCTCTATAAGCATATTGCATTGATTTTTCCATTGCCTGCTTTGCAACTCTAATAGTATTTTTTCTTCTGCCCCATTGGCCTTTTACAGCTTTTAAGACTTTTTTATGCTTAGCTCTACTTGTTACGCCTCTTTTAACTCTCGCCATTATTAACCTCTTAAACTGTAGGGCATGTATGATTTGACAATTTTTCCATCTTGCTTGGACATTGTTGTAGTGCCTCTTAATTTTCTAATTTGAGAATTTGTTCTTTTAATCATGCCGTGCCTCTTTCCTGCTTGGGCTGTCATCACTTTCCCCTTTGCTGAAATCTTAAATCTTTTTTTTGCTGAGCTTTTTGTTTTTAATTTAGGCATAATTCTGCGGACTTATACAAAGAATGGTATAATTTTACAACCTCTATTAAACCCTATAAAGGTTGGATAACCATAATCATTTGCTTACCATCAAATTTTGGATGGAGTTCTACCTTACCAATATCTTTCATGTCTTCCTTGATTTTGCCCATTAACTCATTTCCTAAGTGTGAGTGTTGTAGTTCTCTACCTTTAAATCTAATTGTGAATTTTACCTTATCTCCTTTAGCGATAAATTTTTTTGCATTTTTAACTTTAAAATCATAATCATGCGTTTCTGTTACAGGTCTCATTTTAATTTCTTTTAACAAAACTATTTTTTGTTTTTTTTTTGCAAGATTTGCTTTTTTTTGGGCGTCATATTTGTACTTACCCATATCCATGATTTTACAAACTGGAGGGTTTGCATTTGGTGCTATTTCAATTAAATCAAGCCCTTGATTTTTTGCCATTGAGATAGCTTCATTGGTATTAAGTACACCAAGATTTTCCCCGTCGCTTGCTATAACCTGAACATCAGGAGAGGAGATTCTATTATTAGATCTTGGGCCTCTATCCTTAGTTCTTCTTTGAAAATAATTTTGTTTAAAATCTGCCACTTAGTTTGAAGATGCTTTGTTTAAAGCAGAGAAAGTTTTTAAGAATGTGTCTATATCCATATTTTCTTGTTTGTTAGAGTCTAACCTTCTAATCGTTACAGAATTGGAGTCAACTTCTTTTTTACCACAAATTAATAAAAGAGGGATTTTAGCTAACGAATGATCTCGTATTTTATAATTTAAATTTTGATTTTTTAAATCAACAGAAGATCTAATACCTACGTTTATAATTTTATTAGATAAATCAATAGCATAATCATTAAATTCTTCTGAAATAGGAATTACCATTGTTTGTAAAGGCGATATCCAGAACGGAAATTTACCAGCATAATTTTCAATTAAGATTCCAATAAATCTTTCTAAAGATCCAAATAGAGCTCTATGAAGCATTACGGGAATTTTCCTACTCCCATCTTTATCAACATATGAAGCACCTAATCTCTCAGGTAAATTTAAATCAACTTGCAAAGTTCCACATTGCCAATCTCTTCCAATAGCATCCCTTAGAACAAACTCAATTTTAGGACCATAGAATGCACCTTCTCCTTTATTAATACTATATTCTAATTTTGAAGCTTTCACTGCCTCTAGTAATGATGCTTCTGCTTTATCCCAAACTTCATCATCACCAACTCTTACCTCTGGTCTATCTGCATATTTTAAAATTACATCTTCAAACCCAAGGTCTTTATAAATATCCAAAATTAAATTAGTAACAATTAAACACTCACTTGTAATTTGATCCTCTGAACAAAAAATATGTGCATCGTCTTGCGTAAAAGCTCTCACTCTAAGCAAACCATGTAATGCTCCTGATGGTTCATATCTGTGAACTTTTCCAAACTCTGCATAACGCAAAGGAAGATCTCGATAACTTTTTAGCCCTTGATTAAATACCTGAACATGTCCTGGACAATTCATTGGTTTTATTGCAAACACCTTCTCATCTGGTGTTTCAGATGTGTACATGTTGTCACCATATTTTCCCCAATGTCCTGATTTTTCCCATAATTGTCTATCCAATACTTCAGGTGTATTTATTTCTTTGTAACCAGCTGCATCCTGTCTATTTCTCATATAGTTAATTAAATTTTGAAATAACGCCCAGCCTCTTTCGTGCCAAAAAACAGATCCTGGACTTTCTTCTCTAAAATGAAATAAATCCATTTCTTTTCCTAATTTTCTATGATCTCTCTTTTCTGCTTCTTCTATTCTTTTAAGATGTTCAACTAAATCTTTTTGAGTTGCCCAACTAGTACCATATATTCTTTGAAGCATTTCGTTTTTTGAGTCTCCTCTCCAATAAGCACCAGAGACTTTAGTTAGTTTAAAATACTTTCCAATTTTGCCTGTTGAGGACAAATGAGGACCTCTACAAAGATCATGCCAATCACCATGAAAATAAATTGAGACATCTTCTTTCTCAGGGATAGCTTTAATTAATTCAGATTTATAAATTTCACCTTTTTTTTTAAAATGATCAATAGCTTTATTTCTATCCCAAACTTCTCTCTTAGTAATTTCATTTCTATCTACAATTTCTTTCATCTTATTTTCAATTTTGACTAAATCATCTTCAGTAAAAGGTTCTTTTCTTGCAAAGTCATAGTAAAATCCATTTTCAATAACTGGACCAATTGTAACCTGAGTACCAGGGAATAATTCTTGAACAGCCATTGCCAATATGTGAGCTGTGTCATGTCTAATTGTTTCCAGCCCTTCTGGATTTTTTGAAGTAAAAATTTCTACAGAGCAGTCTTTTTCTATTAAATAATCTAAATCTTTAAGTTCACCATCAACACTTATAACCATTGCTTGTTTTGCTAATGACTTACTTATTTTCTCGGCTACTTCAGCTCCAGTAACTTTTTTTTTAAAATTTAGATTATTCCCGTCTGGTAATGTTATTGTAGGCATTTAATTTAATAGTCTTTTATACTCTGAATAAGTAGAAAAACACATTTTTTCAACATTAAATCTTTGAGTAACGTTTTTTCTTGCCTCTATTCCCATCATTTTTAGAGATGTTTCATCCATATTAAGAACTCTTAAAATCTGTTTACTTAAAGATTTGGCATTGTTTGACTCAAATAAAAAACCTGTTTTTTCATCAATGACTGTTTCATTAGATCCACCGATATTGCTAGCTACTATAGGTTTTCCCATAGATTGGGCTTCCACTGACACTCTTCCAAAAGCTTCTGGTTCATTTGAGGCTGAAACAATTATATCTGAAACTTTGTATGCTAAAGCCATATTTTTACAATGATCTATAAATCGTATTTGTTTTGACATCCTGTATTGTTCTGAGAGTCTAATTAATTTTTTTTTAAAGAGTTCACGACCTTGGTCACTACCAAGAATGACTGTGTAGAATGCTTCATATCCAAGTTCTATATTAATTAAATTGACTGCTTCAATAAATACTTCCTGACCCTTCCATGAAGTTAGTCTGCCTGGCAAAAGTATAATTTTTTTGTCTTTGTCAATATCCCATTGTTTCAATAATTTTTTTTCATCATTTTCAAGAGTTGTAGATGAATCAAAATAATCAACATTAATACCTCTAAAAATTACCAAGAATTTTTTTTTATAATTTAAATACATAGAATAATTTTCTTTAATATGAGAAAAAATAAAATTTGATCCTGCAATAATTAAATCAGATCTTACCATTACCGAATTATAAAATTTTTTCAAATTAGTTTTAAAATTGTAAGTGCCATGAAAAGTTGTCACAAATTTTCTTCCAGTAATTTTTGAGGCTATCAGACAAGACCATGCAGGTGCTCGACTTCGAGCATGAACTATCGAAATATTATTTAATAAAATAATTCCAATTAAAATAATTGAGTTAATAAAAATTAATAAAGGATTTTTACTCTGCACAGGTAGCTTAAAAATTTTTACCTTTTTTTTATCAACAAACTTAAGCAATTCACCACCACTAGTTACAATAAATGATTCGCAATTATTTTCAGGCAAATAATGGGCTATATCAAAGCAGCCTGTTTCCGCTCCTCCATATCCTAATTTGGGAATGACTTGTAAAACTTTTAAATTAGTTGCCATTTGATAAACTTATATATTATTAGACAAAATATATAAACAAATGACAAATTTCAGATATCACGAGATCTCAAAAACCAAGAAAATTAGATATATTTCTAGAATTTATAAAAATAATTTGTCTTTAGTTTTTCTCCATGGATTTATGTCAGATCTTGAAGGAGAGAAGCCTAAAGCATTATTAAATTTTGCAAAGAAAAATAAAATCAACTTCCTAGCACTTGAATATTCTGGACATGGTAAATCTTCAGGAAAATTTACAAAAGGTAATATTTCAAAATGGAGTGATGAAACTTCAAAATTAGTAAAAAAATATGCAAAAGACCGAAAAATAATATTTATAGGTTCAAGTATGGGTGCTTGGATTGCTTTAAAACAATTTAAAATTTTTAAAAATCAAATTGTTGGTTTTTTAGGAATTGGGTCAGCTCCTGAATTTTTAGAAAATATTATGTGGAAAAAATTTTCCACAAAAATGAAAAAAGAAACGATTACAAAAGGAATTTATAATTTAAAACATGGAAATTATGATTATCCTATAACATATCAACTAATTAAAGATGGAAGAAAAAACAAAGTTTTAAATAAAAAAATTAATTTAAAAATTAAGGTTACTATGGTTCATGGAGAAAAAGATGAGGCTGTTGAAGTTTCTTACTCTAGAAAAGTTTTAAGACTTTTTACAAATGCAAAGAAAAAGTTAAATATAGTCAAAAATGGTGATCATAGTTTGTCTAGTAAGAAAGGTCTAAAAATAATACTTAAAGAGTTGAAACTATTAATCTAACTAACTTTTTTAATGCCTTTAAGAGTTATTGGGTTATCTAGTTTATCTAACATTTCTTTAGGACAAACTTGAACAAAATTAATTAACTCCTTGTCATAATTTTTAATTATATTTTTTGAAAATTCAGATCCTGTTTCCTTAGAATGTTCAGATATTAAATTCTTTAAAATTTCTTTCCAATAATCTGTTTCTACAGTTTGCCAAACAACTGAATCGGGGTTTACTTTTTTTGTAAATTGATGGGATTTATCGTAAATAAAAGCCATACCACCTGTCATTCCTGCTGCAAAATTATCTCCTACCTCTCCTAAAATTACTACCATTCCACCAGTCATATATTCGCAACCATTTGAATCACATCCCTCGATCACTGTTGTAGCTCCAGAATTTCTTACAGCAAATCTTTCACCTGCTTGACCTGCAGCAAAAAGTTTACCAGAAGTAGCACCATAAAGAACTGTATTTCCTAAAATTGTATTTTCATTAGAAACTAAATTACTTTCCTCTGGCAATCTAATTGAAATTGTTGCACCTGATAAACCTTTTCCAACATAGTCGTTAGCATCTCCCTTAAGAACTAATTTTAAACCTTTAGAAGAAAATGCTCCAAAAGATTGTCCAGCAGAGCCTTTAAAATTTAAAATTAAAAAATCATCATTAAGTTTTTCATATCCATATTTTTTGTAGAGATGATGAGAGATTCTTGTTCCAACAGCTCTATGTGTATTTTGTATTGGATAAACCTTTTCAATTTTTTCTGAACTATCTAATGACTTTTCTATTTCAGGCCAAATCTTTTGATCCAAAGTATCAGGAACACTATTTATTGCTGGAAAATCACAATACCTTTTATTATTTCCATTATCAGCTTGAACAAATAGTGGATTTAAATCTAAATCATCTAAATTTGGAGATCCTTTACTAACCTGTCTTAATAAATCGGTTCTACCAATTATATCATTTAAAGATTTAAATCCTAGTTTTGCTAATATTTCTCTTACTTCAGTTCCAATGAATGTGAAAAGATTGACTATCTTTTCTGGTGTACCAGTAAATTTTTCTCTCAATTTTTCATCTTGGGTACAAACACCAACTGGACAAGTATTCGAATGACATTGTCTTACCATAATGCAGCCCATTGCCACCAATGCTGTAGTAGCAACACCATACTCTTCAGCTCCCATCATGGCTGCAATAACAACATCTCTTCCAGTTTTTATTCCTCCGTCTGTTCTTAAAGTAACTTTGTGTCTAAGGTTATTTAAAGTTAAAACTTGGTTGGCTTCAGTCAAACCCATTTCCCATGGAATTCCAACATACTTAACACTTGTTTGAGGTGTTGCTCCAGTTCCACCATTGTGGCCTGATATCAAAATAATATCTGCTTTAGCTTTGGCAACACCAGCTGCAATTGTTCCAACACCAGAAGAAGCAACTAGTTTTACTCCTATTCTTGCTTTTGGATTAATTTGTTTCAAATCATAAATTAATTGCGCAAGATCTTCGATTGAATAAATGTCGTGATGTGGTGGAGGAGAGATTAATGTTACTCCTGGTGTAGAATGTCTAAGTCTTGCAATTTCCTTCGTAATCTTAAATCCTGGAAGCTGGCCGCCTTCTCCTGGTTTTGCACCTTGTGCAATTTTAATTTCAATTTCGTTACAATTATTTAAGTAGTTAACTGTTACTCCAAATCTTGCAGAGGCTATTTGTTTTACTCTAGAATTTGCGCTATCTCCATTTTCCAATACCTTAAATCTTTTTTCATCCTCTCCTCCTTCTCCGCTGCAAGAGGCACCTTTAATTCTATTCATTCCAGTGGCTAATGTTTCATGAGCTTCTTTTGACAAAGCTCCATGTGACATGCTCCCACTTCCAAATCTTTTTAATATATTTGCTAGAGGCTCCACTTCTGAAATATCAATTGATCCTTTTAATTTTTTTGTTCTAAAATCAATTAAATCTCTTAAATTTATTGGTGGTAGATTATAAATACCCTCTGCATATCTTTTGTAAGCATCATAAGAATTGGAACCTACAGCACTTTGAAGTAAATGAATTAATTTTCCTTGATACTGATGAGTCTCTCCATTTTTTCTATATCTATAGATTCCGCCTATGGGGAGAATTGTATCACTGCTTTCAAAAGCTTCTTTGTGTATTTCTCTAATTTTTTTTTCAATTCCTGTTAGTCCTATACCTGAAATTTTTGATACTACTCCAGGAAAATAGTTTGCAACAATTGTTCTGCTTAAACCAACAGTCTCAAAATTACATCCTCCTCTATAAGAACTTAAGACAGAAATACCCATCTTAGACATTATTTTTAGAAGTCCTGCATTTACCGACTTAATATATCTTTCAATACATTCGTCAAAACTAAATTTTCCAAACAATTTCTTTTCATGCCTTTGATATAAGCTGTCAAAAGCTAGATATGGATTTACTGTAGTTGCACCAACTCCAATTAAAGTTGCAAAAGAGTGAGTATCCATTGCTTCTCCTGACTGGACATTAATAGAAACATACCCTCTAAGTTTTTTTTCAATTAAAAATGAATTGATTGCACCAACTGCGAGTAACATTGGAATTGGAATCTTTGTACTTGAAAGCTCTTTGTCACTTAAAATTAATTGTGTAACTCCTTGTCTTACAGCTATTTCTGCTTCTTTTTGAATTCTTTTTATAGACTCATGCAAATTTTCATTGTCTGAGAAAGTACAATCTATTAAGGAAGAATTTTTACCAAAAAAATTGATGAATTTCTCAAATTGTGAATTTGATAAAATTGGACTGTTTAAAACATAAATATTTTGCTTTGTTAGATTTTCAAAATTGAGAATATTTCCAAGATTTCCAAATCTTGTTTTTAGACTCATCACTTTATTTTCTCTTAAAGAGTCTATCGGAGGGTTTGTTACTTGACTGAAGTTTTGTCTAAAAAAATGATATAGGGGTCTGTATCTGTCTGATAATACTGCTAGAGGAGTATCATCCCCCATCGATCCTATAGCTTCTTTGGCATCCTCTGCCATTGGATGTAATATCAATTCTAAATCTTCTAGACTAATTCCAAATGCATATTGTCTTCTTCTTAATTCGTCTCCTGAATAAGAATTTTTCTCATCAGAAATTGTTAATTTTTCATCTAAGTCAATAATTTGAGAATTAAAATGTTTGTACTCTTTTGCTAGATAATCTTTAATTTGCTTATTTTTAAAAACTTTTCCTTTTTCAATTCTAACACCAATAATTTCTCCTGGTCCTAATCTACCTTTAGAAAGTATTCTTTTTTCATTAAGTTCAATCATGCCAGTCTCTGATCCTGCAAATAATAATTTATCTTTTGTAATTGCATATCTTAATGGTCGTAATCCATTCCTGTCATTAGCAGCAATTACCCATTCGTTATCTGTCCCTGCAATAGCTGCTGGGCCGTCCCAAGGTTCCATTGTACTGTTTAAAAAATTAAATAATTTTTGGTGATCTTTAGGTAAAGTTTCATTTTTTTTTGACCACGCATCTGGAACCAACATTAACTTAGCTAGAGGTGCAGGCTGGCCAGAAATATTGAGCAATTCAAACACGTTATCTAGCGCAGCAGAATCTGAAGCACCTTGTTGAATTACTGGTTTTAAATTTTCTATATTTTCAAAAAGATTGCTATTCATTTCTTGTTCATGAACTTTCATCCAATTTTTATTTCCCCTGTATGTATTTATTTCACCATTATGAGCGATTGCCCTAAATGGTTGGGCTAAATTCCAACTTGGGGCCGTGTTCGTCGAAAATCTTTGATGAAAAATTGCAAATCTTGAAATAAATCTTTCATCTTTTAAATCTAAATAAAAATCTGAAATTGCCTCAGCTAAAAACATACCTTTGTAAATAATTGACTTAGAGCTTAATGAGCAAATGTAAAAATGATTTAAGGATTTTTTAAATGCCTCATTTTCTATTTTTCTTCTAGTTTCGTATATTTTTCTTTCTAAACCTTTATTTGTAAGTTCTGGATCATATGATTTAAACAAAACCTGAATGATCTCAGGCATAGTCTGTAGTGCCTTTTCACCTAATACGTTTGGATTAATTGGAACTTGTCTCCAGCCATAAATACTAAAACCATTTTTTGTTAATTCACTCTCCACGATTGTTTTGCAGCTTTCTTGAGCTTCGTAATCATTTCTAGGTAAAAAAATCATACCTACGCCTATTTCAGAGTTATCATGGGTATGACCAGTCACCTCTATTTTTTCAATAAAAAAGTCTTTTGGAATTTCAACATGAATTCCTGCACCATCTCCTGTTTTTCCATCTGCGTCTACTGCACCTCTGTGCCAAACAGCTTTTAAAGCTTCAATACCGTACTCAACAACTTTACGAGATTTTTTACCTTCAGTGGATGCAATAATTCCAACTCCACAAGCATCATGCTCCATATCGTCAGAGTACACATGATTTTGTTTTAATAATTTTTTATTCTTAATGTATTTTTTCACTAAGCTACTTTTCTTTCTTTTAAAGACTTACTCTCTAAATAATTTTTAATAGAAGTTGCAGCATCTCTTCCATCTTTAATCGCCCAAACTACTAAAGAAGCACCTCTAATTATATCTCCAGCAGCAAATACACCTTTAATATTTGTCTCCATTGTATCAAAATCAGCTTTAATTGTTCCCCATTTTGTTACTTGTAACTCATTTGCTTCAAACATTTTTGGTAAATCTTCAGGCTCAAAGCCCAAAGCCTTTATAACCATATCGGCGTTAATTTCATAACTTGAACCTTCCTGAACCTGTGGTTTCCTTCTTCCACTTTCATCAGGATCACCAAGTTTGATTTGATCTACAACTAATTTTTCAATTTTATTTGTACCTTTAAATTCTTTTGGGCTTGATAGCCAAACAAATTGAACTCCTTCTTCTTCGGCATTAGCAACCTCTCTAGCTGAACCAGGCATATTTTCTTTATCCCTTCTATACAAACATTTTACAGATTTTGCTTTTTGTCTGATAGAGGTCCTTACACAATCCATAGCAGTATCACCACCTCCAATTACGACAACATCTTTACCTTCAGCGTTTAAAATTCCTTTGTCAAATAATTCAACTTCATCACCTAAACCTTTTTTATTTGATGCAGTTAAAAAATCCATTGCTGGAAAAATATTATCTAAATCATTTCCTTTTAGCTCAACTTCTCTTGCTTTATAAACTCCAGTTGCAATCAAAATTGCATCGTGCTTTTTACGTAATTGATCTAAAGTTGCATCCTTACCAACTTCAAAATTTTGAACAAAATCTATTCCTCCATCTTTTAAAAGTTTTGTTCTTCTTTCAACAATTTCTTTTTCTAATTTAAAATTTGGAATTCCATATATTAACAAACCACCTGCTCGATCGTATCGATCATAAACAGTGACCTTATATCCACTTTTTCTTAATTGCTCTGCAGCTGCTAATCCTGCTGGACCTGCTCCAATAATGCCTACACTTTGATTTTTTTCTTGGTTAACTTGAATTGGTTTCACCCAGCCCTGTACCCATGCATTATCAGTAATATATTTTTCTACTGAACCAATGGTTACAGTTCCATGGCCAGATTGTTCAATGACACAATTTCCTTCACACAGTCTGTCTTGAGGACATATTCTCCCACAAACTTCAGGCATATTATTTGTACTTTGAGACAGCTCATAAGCTTCTTTAAGTCTTCCTTCAGCAGTAAGCTTTAGCCAATCAGGTATATTGTTGCTTAAAGGACAATGAACTTGACAAAAAGGAACTCCACATTGTGAGCATCTGCTAGATTGCTCTTTAGCTTTTTGATTTATATAATCGTCGTAAATCTCGTTAAAATCCTGTTTTCTAGACCCAACTTCCCTTTTAGGTGGTGTTTGTTGACCTATTTTTACAAATTTTAACATTTTATCAGGCATAATAATTTTATTTTTTTTGGCACGTTATATTATGATTTTATTAAATAAAGTATAAAATAGGTCATAAATTATGACCTTAATTTGATGACTCCTTAGGAATCTAAACAACTTTCTAATAAATGCATACCTAATATGATCAAATCGAATTGTTTTAAATCGATATTTTATAAGTTACGAAGAAGCGATGTTTCAAAATATAATAGAAGTATTAATCCTTTCAGTAATTCAAGGTGTATCAGAGTTCTTGCCAGTAAGTTCGTCAGCACACTTAATTCTGGTTTCAAGCTTATATGAGTTTAAATCTAATTCATTGTTAATAGATATTAGTCTTCATTTAGGATCTTTGTTAGCAATAATTTATTTTTTCAGAGAAGAATTATTAGATGTTAATAATAATAAAAAATTATTAAGCTTAATTGCTCTTGGTTCTATTCCATTAATAATTGTTGGATATATTTTATACTCTACAAATTTTATTTATGCTCTAAGAGATATAAAAGTAATTGCATGGACTACTCTTGTATTTGCAGTAGTTTTATATATAGCAGACAAAAATAGATTTGATAAGAAAATTTCAACTAATTTAAATATTCAAACAATATTCTTTATAGGTTTTTTTCAAATTTTATCACTTGTACCAGGTGTAAGTAGAGCAGGTATTACTATTACTGCAGCTAGGATTTTAAAATTTAATAGAGTAGACTCCAGTAAAATATCTTTTTTACTTTCTATACCTGCACTTAGCGGAGCAAGCTTTTTAGGTTTGAAAGATATTGTAAATCAACCTATTGAATTAAATTACTTGGTGTTCATTGCAATATTTTCGTCTTTTATATTGTCTTTTATGACAGTCAAATTTTTTTTAATTTATATAAATAAATTTTCTATGAATGCTTTTGTAATTTATAGAATACTAATTGCTATAATTTTATTTCTTATTATATATTAGTTTTTTTTATGCTAGGAGCTAATTGTGAAAATATGACAGCAATTAAAATTAATACACAGCCTATTATATTGTTAATGTTTAATATCTGATCTAAAATAATCCAAGCAGCCACTACAGCAAAAACACCTTCTAAGGAATATATAATTGCTGCTGGTGCCTCCTCTATATTTTTTTGTGCAAACATTTGAAGCGTAAAAGCTAAACCCCCAGATAAAACACCAGCGTATATTATTGAGGAAGTTTCAAGAAGAATATCTGAAATTATAATTTCTTCAAAAGCATAAGCTGCTAGAGATGATAATGTTGCTACTAAAAATCCCTGAAGAGCCGCATAGAATATTGGAATATCAAAAGTTTCCATAAATTTTCCAGCAAAAATTATGTGAAGTGCCCAAAATAATGAACATAAAATAACTAAAGCATCACCTTTCATAATTTCTGAGTCAGAAAAGTTACTTAATAAATAAACACCATATATACAAAGACCTATTGAAGGCCAAATACTCCAATGGACTTTTTGTGAATAAATAAAAAATAATAATATGGGTACTAATGGAACATAAAAAACAGTAAAAAAAGCAGCATTAGCAACATTTGTGTATTGAAGAGATGCTTGTTGTAAAGATGTCCCTAAAAATAAAGATACACCCATTATTATTAAATATTTAAAAAATTTTCCCCTATTGTTGTCTATCTCAACTATTATTTTTTTTTTTTCATAAAATACTGCGAAAGGGAGAATTGTAATAAAACCGACCCAAAAACGTGCAGAATTAAAAGTTAGAGGTCCAATGTTATCCATACCTGTGTCTTGAGCAATGAATGCTGTGCCCCATATAAAAGTAGTTACGATTGCACAAATAATCGAAAATGATTTTGTCATATATTTTTTAATTTATACCATTAACTCTACATGCACTCACAAAGTCTTCCATGTTGATATAACAACCAGCCATCTTTCGTTTTCCAAAAAATGAGCCTCTTCCATGTAAAATCCTCCAATTATTGAAAATTAATAATTGTCCAGGTTTTAAAATATGTCTCCATTGAAATTCAGATTTATTTACTAGATTGTCAAATTTTTTAATTGCTTCGTAAAATCTATGTGTTTGTAATTCATTTAATCTAAATTCTGTTCGATCATAATTGTTAAAACTTACTTGAATTAACTCATTGTTATCTAATTTAAAAATAGGTCTTTTAGCCTCTAGGATTACTCCATCACCAGTATATTTTCCAGGAACTTGAATGCTTGAAAGTAAATTAAATAATTCTTTATCCTTTTTTTTTATAGTTTGTGCTATTTTAAAACCATCTACTAATATTGACTCCCCTCCTTTTGCTTTGTAATCACAACACAATAGTAATTGCAATCCTGGTGCATCATAGCTGTATGTTGCATCTGTATGCGGTTTAAGTTCCTCTTGTGTATAAGCACTATCTGCCATATCCTGATTTGATTCAAACTCCCAAAGACCTCCAAAAATAGATTGCCTTACATATCCAATTTTATTTGCAATTATTTCAACCGCTTCAAGTTTAGTTTCACAATTATTAATTACGCAAAATCCAAATTTATATATTTTTTTTAAAAAAATTTTAAACCCAATGTCTTTTATTATATCTTGATAACTTAAGAATATATCCTCCTTAATTTGATGCTTTTTCCATAAACTAAGCTTAAATTGTTTATTATTATTTTTTAATACATGCTTAAAAAGATATTTTGACGAATAAGTCACTGCGCTTATCGAGTCTGGCCACAAAATTTCTACATTTTGTCCTTCGTTTTTCAATTTTACTTGCTTAATTTTTATATCTAAATCTAAAGAAGCTGTATTTGTTTTTCTTTGATTGCTTCTTCTATCCCAATTTTTTTCATCTTTTGCATGATCTCTTAACCAAATATTTGGATAATTTTCTAAAGTACCATCCTTAAACTTTACACTTAAGCTATTTGTTAAAATTTTAACACTTTTAATCATTGCCTATCTGTAAATAAGTTTTTTGTAAAATTATACTGCTAATTTGTAGGCAAAATTTTTCCCAAGATTTTCTTTTAAATCATTATTAAATCTAGCTGCTTCGGCACCATCTATAATTCTGTGATCATAAGATAGGGAAATTGGCAACATTGTTCTTATTTGAAATTTTCCATTAATATAGACATGTTTCTTTTCTGATCTTCCAATCCCTAAAATAGCTACTTCAGGATAATTTATTATTGGAGTAAAAAAAGAGCCACCAATTCCTCCTAGACTTGTAATGGTCATCGATCCACCAAATAATTCTTTCTTATCTATTTTTAGGTTTCTACAAAGTTCGCTAACTTTTCTCAGTTCTTTGCTAATTAATAAAATTTTTTTATTATTTGCATCTCTTATTTTTGGAACCATTAGTCCATTTGGAGTATCAACAGCAATTCCAATATGATAATATTTTTTTAAAGTCATTTTTCCACTTTCAATTTCATCTATTGAAGAATTAAAACTTGGAAACTTTTTTAAAGAAGCCACTACTGCTTTTACAATAAATGCCAAAGGAGTAATTTTTATTTTTTCACCAGTATAAATATCTTTCAATGAACTTCTAAAACTTTCTATTTCAGTTATATCTGCCTCATCATGATTAGTTACATGAGGAATAGTTGTCCAAGAATTTGTAAGATAGGTTGAGGCTAATTTCTTTACTCTTGGTATATCTTTAATCTCAACTTTTCCAAAATCTGCATGCTCATACTCATTTTTTATTTTACGTGGTTTGATTTCTTTTACTTCATTATTATTTACTGATTTTGAAGAAACAAATTTTTTAATATCATCCTCTATTACTCTTCCATCTTTTTCACTACCTACCACTTGGTTGATATTAACACCTAGCTCCCTAGCAAATTTTCTAGCTTTTGGACTTGCAGAAGAAATACCTGTAACTTTATTTTGGGTTATAGAAATTTGTTCTGATGATTGCTTTGGTTCTATTATTGTTTCAGTTTGTTTTTCAATTTTTTCCTCTTCTTTAAGTTCGTTTTTATTTGATGTAAGTTCTAATATTAAAATCAAATTACCCTCCGAAACCTTATCTCCAACTTTTAACTTTAAAGATTTAACTTTCCCTTGATAATTTGATGGAATTTCAACGCTAGATTTATCACTTTCAATTGTTATTAAAGGATCATTTTTATTAATTGACTGGCCTTCGCTAACTAAAATTTCAATTACTTCAACGTCTTTAAATTCTCCTATATTCGGAACTTTAATATCAACCTCTGACATTTTTTACAATTTTGTAGGCATAGGTTTGTTGCTATCAATATTGTATTTTTTTATTGCCTCTTTAGCATATTTTGAGGCTATAAGTTGCTCTCTAGATAGTATGCTCAAACCATATACAACTAGATGTTCTCTATCAACTTCAAAAAATTTTCTTAAATTCTTTCTTGTATCACTTCTTCCAAAACCGTCAGCCCCTAAAGAATAAAAGCTCTTATCAGTATACGGTCTAATTTGATCTGAATTCATTCGCATATAATCTGATGCAGCCATTATTGGGCCCTCTGTTTTACTCAAACACTCATCCACATAAGATATTTTTTTTTCTTTATCTGGATTTAATAGATTATATCTCTCTACCTCCATTCCGTCTTTTCTAAGTTCATTGAAACTTGTTACACTCCAAATATCACTATCAATTTGATAATCTTTTTGCAAAATTTCAGCAGCAGAAATCATTTCTCTTAAAATTGTTCCTGAGCCTAAAAGCTGTATTTTTATTTTTTTATATTTATTAAATTCTTTAATTTTATACATCCCTTTTAAAATGCCCTCTTCAGTATTTTTGTCTTTGGGAATTGCAGGATGAGAATAGTTTTCATTCATTGTTGTGATATAGTAGAAAACATTTTCTCTTTTCTCATGCATTCTTCTTAAACCTTCTCTAAAAATAACAGCTAATTCATAATGAAATGTAGGATCGTAACTAACACAGTTTGGGATTGTTGAAGCTATCAAATGGCTATGCCCATCCTGATGTTGTAAACCCTCTCCTGCTAATGTTGTTCTTCCTGCTGTTGCTCCAATCAGAAAACCTCTAGCTTGACTGTCACCTGCTGCCCAAGCAAAGTCTCCTATTCTTTGAAATCCAAACATAGAATAAAATGTATAGATGGGTATCATCTCAATATCATGATTTGTGTAAGCTGTTCCAGCAGCTATCCATGACGACATCGCACCTGCTTCATTTATGCCTTCCTCCAAAACTTGTCCACTTTTTTCTTCCCTATAAGAAGTTAACTGTGCGGCATCTTCAGGCTCATATTTTTGTCCTTCATGAGCATAAATTCCGATTTTTTGAAAAAATCCTTCCATACCAAATGTTCTTGCTTCGTCAGGAATAATTGGAACTAGTCTAGGTGAAATATTTTTATCCCTTAATAAACTAGTTAACATTCTTACTAGTGCCATTGTAGTAGACATTTCTTTTTCCCCTGTTGAAACTTTCATAAATTCAAAAATATCTTTTGATGGTGCTTTAATAGGTTTTGCAAAGGTTGACCTCTCTGGCAAATATCCTCCTAATTTGAGTCTTCTTTCTTTTATGTATCTAATCTCAGGGGATTTTTCGTCAGGTCTAAAGTATTCAATATTTCTAACTTGTTCGTCTGTTAGAGGAACATCAAAACGATCTCTATAATACATAAGGTCCTCTACATCTAATTTTTTGGTTTGATGCGTAGTGTTTACACTTTCACCTGTTTTCCCCATTCCATATCCTTTAATTGTTTTTGCAATTATCACTGTTGGACTTCCTTGATTTTTGGTTGCCTTATCATACGCTGCATAAACTTTATGTGGATCATGACCTCCTCGATTTAATCTCCAGATATCTTTATCTGACATATTAGAAACCAATTCTAGAGTATCAGGATGTTTTCCAAAAAACTTTTCTCTTACAAAAGCGCCATCTCTTGCTTTAATAGCCTGGTATTCACCATCTACAGTTTCGTTCATGATTTTTACTAATTGACCAGTTTTATCATTAGCTATCAATGAGTCCCAATAAGAACCCCAAATAACTTTTATTACATTCCATCCAGATCCTCTGAAGCTTCCTTCAAGTTCTTGAATAATTTTTCCATTTCCTCTTACTGGGCCATCAAGTCTTTGGAGGTTGCAATTAATTACAAATATTAAATTATCTAATTTTTCTCTCGCAGCTAAGCCGATTGCTCCCATAGACTCTGGCTCATCCATTTCACCATCTCCTAAAAAAGCCCATACCTTTCGTCCTTCATCTTTAATTAATCCTCTATTGATTAAATATTTCATGTATCTTGCTTGATAAATTGCAAGCATTGGTCCTAATCCCATCGAAACAGTTGGAAACTGCCAAAAATTTGGCATCAACCAAGGGTGAGGGTATGACGATAATCCTCCAGGTTTTACTTCCTGTCTAAAACTATCTAATTGTTTCCCACTTAATCTACCCTCTAAAAATGCTCTTGCATACATTCCAGGTGCACTATGACCTTGAAAATAAACTAAATCGCCTCCAAATTTATTATTTTTTGCTCTCCAAAAATGATTCATTCCAACATCGTATAAAGTAGCAGCTGATGCAAAGGTTCCAATGTGTCCACCTAATTCGGGAAACTTTTTGTTAGCTCTAACTACCATTGCAGCTGCATTCCATCTTATTAGAGATCTTATTTTTCTTTCAATGTTTTGATCTCCATTTGATTTTACTTCAGCCTCAGGAGGAATAGTATTTATATAAGGTGTATTTTGCGTATAAGGAATATTTGCTCCTTCACGATAGGCCTTATTAATTAATTCCTTAATTAAAAAATGAGCTCTTTGATTTCCATCTTTTGTAATTACAGAAGATAAAGATTCTAGCCAATCTTGAGTTTCTAGAGGATCTATATCTAATCCATTTGTAACTTGAATTATAGATGGTTTATTTTCTTTAACTGGCTCTGGAACATCTGCCTGCTCCTCTTTATTTGTAGCTATAGTTTCTTCAGCTTGTTTAATTATATTTTCTGTATCTTTAGGAAGATTACTTTCTGGAAAACTTTTTTTTGAATGGGTCAAACTTAAAAGTAAGTCACCTTTTGAAACTTTATCACCTACTTTGACATTAATAGTATCAATCTTTCCTGATGTAGTTGAGGGTATTTCAACACTAGATTTATCACTTTCAATTGTAACTATTGGATCATTTTCCTTTATTGTATCTCCAATCTTTACAAGTAATTCTATAACCTCAACGTTCTCAAAATCACCAATATCAGGAACAAATAGTTTTTCGCTCATTATTAACAAGGCTTATACACTTAAATAAAATATATTTTTATGTTATTTTATCACATTAATTAATCTTTTTGTGCAAAGCTGTGTTTTAATTGAATAAAATTTGTTAATAAAATCATAGTATATAGTATTTTTAATAAAATTAATTTTGGACCGCTGGCCAAATTGGATAAGGCGCTCGGCTACGAACCGGGAGATTCCAGATTCGAGTTCTGGGCGGTCCACCATGTAATAAATAAAAATGTTAAGTAATTTTAAAATTTACGTAATCAATTTAAAAAGAGATACCAGAAGATTAAAAAACATAAAAAATGAACTAAAAAAGCAAAATATTTCTAATTTTGAGATAATAGAAGGAATTGATGGAAAAAAAATTAAAAATTATCAATTAAATAAATTAATATCTAAAAACAATAAATTTATTAATCCAAAAAATACGAATATGAATGCATCCGAGGTTTGCTGCTCCTTAAGTCATATTAAAGTATATAAAAAATTTCTAAAAACAAATTACAATTATGCTCTTATAATCGAAGATGATGGAATTTTTGTTAGAAATTTTACTGAAGATTTACAAAAACTAATAATTAAAAATTTTATATATGATAGACAAATATTTTTTTTAAGTGAACTCTGGGAATTTTTTAAAAACCCTATAGATAAAAGTAAAAACTTTGAAGTTGTAAATGTTGCAAATGTAGTTTTTACTCATTCATATTTCATAAATAAAAATGCCGCTAAGTCCTTAATATCGTTTAATTATCCTGTAAAAACTATGCCGGATAATTTTATTGCATTTAAAATTTATTGTGGAATTAAGCTAACTGGATTAAATCCATATTTAACAAAACAAGATAAAAAACAATTCAAATCTAACATACCTGTTGATAATATGTTAGATAATATATTCTTACCTCGAAGATTTATATATAGATTAAGAAATAAATTTTTAAGATTATTAGGACAATTTAAAAGTCACAAAAAAAAGTAATAATGATGAAAAATTTAATAAAGGTTTCTCTTCAAAGATCTGTGATAATTTTTTTTATATTAATTTTAATTTTCATAAGTTTATTAACAATTATATTTTGATTAAATGATTAAAAATTTTGAACAAATAAGTTTAAAACCTGGGTTCATGAAACATAACGGAGGTGTTTTGTTCAGAAACATTTCTGAAACTGAATTTGAATTTAAGTCTACCATAAATGAAAGTCATCTAAATGCTGCTGGTATAACCCATGGAGGCTATTTATCTGCTTTAGTTGATGCTGGATCAGGGACAGCAGCACATAGAGCTGCGGGCAATATGCCGTGTGTTACTATTTCTTTAGACCTAAAATTTATTGGTACTTCAAAAAAAGGCGACGAAATAACTGGTTATACAAAAATTTTAAAAAAAACTAATACCTTGGTATTTTTATATTGTGAACTTAAATGTGAAGATAAAATAATTACCTCTGCATCAGGGGTATGGAAAATTTTAAAGAATAGGTAAAATAATAAAACAAAAGATTTACAAACTAGTAATTTAGCTCTTTTAAATTTTGAAAATATTTTAAAACTTCTGGATTAATCAAGGCTTCTTTATTCTTAATTTTATTTCCTTCTATTGTATTTTTAACAGCTAACTCAACAATCTTTCCACTTTTAGTTCTTGGTATATCTCTTACTTTAATAATTTTACTGGGTACATGTCTGGGAGAAACATTTTTTCTAATTTGTAACTTTAATTTTGTTAATAATTGCTCTGTTAACAAATACTTTTTATTCATTAATACAAAAAGAACGACTCTAACATCATTATCCCAAGATTGTCCTACTGCAATAGATTCCTTTATCTCTTTAAATTTTTCTACTTCAGAATAAATCTCTGCAGTTCCTAATCTTACTCCTCCAGGATTTAGTGTGGTATCTGATCTTCCATAAATAATAAAGCCCCCTGTGTTTTTTACTTCCGCATAATCTCCGTGATACCATATGTTTTTAAATCGATTAAAATAAGCCTCTTTATACTTAGTATCATTTTTATCATTCCAAAATTTTAAAGGCATTGATGGAAAAGGATTTTTGCAAACCAATTCTCCTTTTATATTTTTTACTGGCTTACCATCATCATCAAATATATCAACATCTAAAGCTAAGCCTTTATTTTGAATTTCTCCTAATTTTACTGATTGATATAAATTCCCAAGCACAAAGCATGAAACTATATCTGTACCCCCCGAGATAGATGCTAGATGGACTTTGTCTTTTATATTTTGATAAACATACTTAAATCCATCTTTAGATAATGGTGATCCCGTGGAACAAATAGTTTTTAAATTGTTAAGTTTAAATTTATACTTCAAATTTGGTTCATATTTTTTAAGTGCATCAATATATTTTGCACTAATACCAAATAAAGTAATTTTTTCTTTTTCGCAAATCCTCAATAAAAGATCGCTTCTCTTATACATTGGAGAACCATCATATAGCACAATTGATGCTTTAGAAGCTAATACAGATACTAACCAATTCCACATCATCCATCCACACGTTGTAAAATAAAATACATTATCTCCTTCCTTAATATCACAATGTAATAGATGCTCTTTTTTATGTTGAATTAATACACCACCAGCCCTATGACAAATACACTTTGGTTTACCAGTTGTTCCACTAGAATATAAAATTGCTAACTCACTTTCAAAACTATAATTATTAAAATTTATCTTTTGAGGATTTTTTTTCATCAAATTATCCCATTTAAATAATTTTATTTTTTTTAGTTTTTGGTTAGCTTTTAAATACTTTTTGCCTGGATAACTTACTATAACAACAACTTTTATAGATGGGATCGATTTAAGTATTTTAGAAAGCCTTTCAATAATATTTATTTTCTTACCATTATAGAAATATTGATCAGTGATAAATAATACTTTTGGTGTAATTTGAGAAAATCTTTCAATGATACCATTTGTTCCAAAGTCAGGACTACAAGAAGACCATATCCCCCCAATTGCAGAACTTGCTATAAATGCCTCCACAGTTTCACTACAATTAGGCATATAAGCTGCAATTCTATCACCCTTAACTATTTTTATCTCTTTAAAAAATCTAATAAGTTTTGCTGTGTTGAAGTTTAATTGTTTCCATGATTTCTCTTCTCTAAAACCATTCTCACTTATAAATGTTAAGGCTTTTTCATCATTATTTTTTGATAATAAATTTTGACCAAAGTTTAATCTGGTACCAGGCAAAAATAAATTTTTATGAAATATTTTAGATTTTCTTATTTTTTTTTTACTTTTTGCTCCTTTTATTTTACTAAAATCCCAAAATTCACTCCAAAATTCTGGATAATTTTTTATACTCCAATCTAATAATTTTTTGTAATTTTTACTAAAATTTAAATTAAATTTATTTGATAAATATTTTTCAAAAGCAAAAAGATTTGAGTCTTTTATTTTTTGTGAAGAAGCTTGCCATAACTTTTTGGTCATTTTTTTTAAAAAAATTATTATTATAGAATTAATCCTATTTATGATATTCTCACTTAATTTTAAAAGAAAATGAGAACTTTTTATCCTCTGATTCGGTCATGTTTTAGTCTATTTTTGTTCTATAGCTGCAACAATATCTGGTATGTAAATAAAAAATAATACCAAACATAGAAATGAAAAAAAATAAAATTACTGCAGTCTTGGGGCCTACAAACACAGGAAAAACCCATCTAGCAATAGAAACTATGCTCTCATTTGAAAGTGGTATGATTGGATTTCCACTTAGATTATTAGCAAGAGAAGTATATGACAAAGTAATCAAGAAAATAAGTTTTGATAAAGTTGCATTAATCACTGGAGAAGAAAAAATTATCCCATCAAATGCAAAATATTTCCTATGCACAGTTGAATCTATGCCAATTGACAAACATCTAGAGTTTGTTGCGGTAGATGAAATACAAATGTGTGCCGATCATGAAAGAGGTCATATTTTTACTGACAGACTTTTAAATATGAGAGGTGAAAAACTTACAATGTTAATGGGATCTAATACTATAAAAAATATTATTACTAAGTTAGATGGCGATATAGAGTTTGTAAATAGAGACAGACTTTCAAAACTTATATATTCAGGTCATAAAAAAATCTCAAGGATAAACAGAAAAACTGCAATCATAGCATTTTCTGCGGAAGAAGTTTATGCAATAGCTGAGCTAATAAGAAGACAAAAGGGTGGGGCGGCTATAGTAATGGGTTCGCTTAGTCCTAAAACAAGAAATGCCCAAGTAGAATTATATCAGTCGGGGGACGTGGATTTTTTAGTTGCTACTGATGCTATTGGAATGGGTATTAATATGGATTTAGAACATGTTTATTTTTCTAATCTTAAAAAATTTGATGGAAGAAAACTAAGAAGACTTAATCTTTCAGAGATAGGTCAAATAGCTGGAAGAGCTGGAAGGTATTTGAATGACGGTAGTTTTGGTGTAACTGGGGAATGTAAAGAAATAACTGCTGAAGATATAGATCTCTTAGAGAATCATAAATTTGAAGAAATAAGAACTTTATATTGGAGAAATTCAAATTTAAATTTTAATAACTCTTCTAGTTTAGTTAAAAGTTTAGATGAAAAACCTCAAATGGAATGGTTAAGAAAAATACATGAATGTGAAGATGAAAAAGCCCTTAAGTATTTTTTAAAAGATACTAATTTTATTAATTTAAAAATTGATGGGAAAACTCTAAGTCTCCTATGGGAGTGCTGTCAAATTCCTGATTTTGTAAAAAAAACTTATGGTAACCATTATGAAGTTATTGGTAGTGTATTTAAATTTTTAAGTAGTGATAAAAGAGTAATTTCTAACGATTATATGAGATTACAGCTCTTGAAACTTGACAAATTAGATGGAAATGTTGACTCTTTATCAAATAGAATTGCAAATGTTAGAACTTGGTCATATGTTTCAAATAAAAATAATTGGGTAGAAAATCAAGATTATTGGATTGAAAAAACTAAAAACTTAGAAGATAGACTCTCAGATAGACTTCATGAAGAACTTACTAAAACCTTTATTGATAAAAGAGCAAGTGTTCTTGCAAGAGGACTAAAACAAGACATGGAATTTAAAACAGAAATCTTGAAAAACAACGAAGTAATGATCGATGAACAATTTATTGGAAGAATCAATGGTTTAAAATTAGAATTAGACTTAAAAAAAGGTGCTTTAGAGACAGATATCAAATCCTTAAAAAAAGCAGCAAGACAGACTATTGGCCCAGAACTTGAGAGAAGAATTCAGGTAATTATTGATACTGGTTTAATTCAACTTCATGAAGATTTTAAAATTTACTGGAATAAATTTCCCATTGCAAAACTTTTTACAGGTACAGATTATCTAAATCCTAATTTTAATTTAATAATAGATGATATAATTGATCTAGGACCTAAACAAAAATTAAATGAATATATTTACAAGTGGATTCAAACTAAAATCAATGAGATATTAAAAAGCCTCATTGACCTAAAAAATATTAAAGAAAATAATCCTACTATAAAAGCTTTAGCATATCAGCTTTATGAAAATAATGGTGTCTTAAAAAGGGATCAGGTGTCTGAATATTTAAAAAGCTTAGGTCAAAATGATAGGAAAATCCTCAGAGAATTAGGTGTAAAATTTGGACGGTATCATGTGTTTCTACATAAATTAATTAAGCCCGAAGCTGTTTCTTTAAGAACTCTATTGTGGAAAAATTTTCACCAAAAATTTTATAATTTAAAACCACCCACTTTTGGTCTTAATTTTATAGAGAATAAAGACTTAAAAAATCAAAACTTTATGCTTTTATGTGGATTTGAAAAATTTGACGCATTCTTTGTTAGGATAGATATTCTAGAAAGATTGTTTATGTTAATCATTAATTCTAATCCAAAAGAAAAAAGTGACATTAAAGTGGTTCCTGAAATGTTAAATTTATTAGGATGCAGCAAAGAAAACTTTAAAAAACTCCTAACAAAAATGAATTATAAAATATTTGAAAAGGAAAAAGAAATATATTTTAAATATAAACCAATTAAAAAATTCAAAAAAACTCCAATTAAAAAAGATTTAAAAAAAAATCCCTTTGAAGTTTTAAAAAATTTAAACTTAAGATAGTCATTATGTTTTTTAAAAAAGATGATAAGAAAATTGACGACAGCTTTTTAATTAAAGTCAGTGCTTTGTTAATCCATGCAGCTAAGATTGATGAAAATTATACTGATAATGAGGAAGAAATAATAAAAAAAACGCTTTTAAAATTGGGAGCTAAAAAAGAAAATCTCTCTTCCACGATTAAGGAAGCAAAAATTATTGAGGAAAATTCAAATCAAATTCTTGAATTTACAAGAGAAGTAAAAAATTTATCTGAAAATAAAAAAATCGAAATAATAGAGGCACTCTGGGCTATAATATACTCAAATAATGACGCTGATTTATACGAGACTAATTTAATGAGAAGACTTGCAGGTCTTCTTTACATAAATAGCAAAGTAATGGGAGATATTAAAAACAAAATTAAAAATGAAAATTTGAAATGACATATTTGGTGAATGACAAGTGTATTAAATGTAAGCACACAACGTGTGTTGATGTTTGCCCTGTTGATTGCTTCTATGAAGGTAAAAATATGCTTGTAATTAAACCTGATGAGTGTATAGATTGTGGCGTTTGCGAACCAGAATGTCCAGTTGATGCCATTAAAGCTGATACCGAACTTGGAAGTGAAAAATGGTTAGAGATTAACACAAAATATTCTGAGATCTGGCCAAACATAAGTGAAAAAAAAGATCCACCACCGGATCATGAGAAATTTAAGGATGAGCAAAATAAGTACGAGAAATATTTTAAAGAAAATCTTTAACAGAAAAGCCAAAAAAAAAGTGAAAAAAAAAGTTACTAAAAAAAAAGTTACTAAAGCTGAAGTAAAAAAAATAAAAAAAATAATTACAAAAAAAATTAAAAAAATTTCAAAAAAAGCACCTGCGAAATCTATAAAAAATAAAAAAAATAAAAAAACAGTTTCAACTCTAACGGTACCAAAAGTTGATAACTTAAGAATCTCTAAAACTAACGAAGCAAAACCAGAGATAAAGAAAGTAAAAAAACAGGAAACTGAAAAAAGAGAATACAAAATTAAAGATTATATTGTTTATCCTAAACATGGTGTTGGACAAATCACGGAGTTTAAAAAAATAAATATAGGTGGGATTGACGTTGAGACTTATGTAATAAAATTTGAAAAAGATAAAGCAAATGGAATGGTACCAGTTAATAAGCAGTCTCATTTAAGACCCTTGGCAACTATTAATCAGGTTAATAAATGTATTTCAATTCTTAAGAGTAAGCCAAAAATTAAAAGATCAATGTGGAGTAGACGGGCACAAGAATATGAAGCAAAAATTTCCTCCGGAAAAATTTATGAATTAGCAGAAGTGGTTAGAGATTTAAATAAAGGTGATGATCTAATGGTGGATCAATCTTATAGTGAAAGGCAACTCTTTGAAAAAGCTTACGAAAGAATTTTATCTGAGTTTCAGATTATTTTAAATTTATCGCTGGAGGATACTCAAAAAAAATTAGATAAAGCCTTAAAAAGAAACATGGGTAGTCAATCACAAACTGCACCTGTATCAACTAAAGCATCTTCAACAGAACTACAAGTAGAAGAACCACTTCAAGATACTGACGAACCTATTGAGGAGTAAAAAAACGCCTCTCACACAAATTGTAATGAGAAGCGTTTTTTGTAAAGAATACTAAGTTACTATCTTCTTCTTTTCTTAGCTTTTTTCTTAGCTTTTTTCTTAGCTTTTTTCTTAGTTTTCTTTGCCGCTTTTTTTCTTTTCTTAGGCATCTTTAGCTCCCTTTTTTAGTTAAACGAATCAAAATGATTCGCTCTTACTTTATTTTTATTTTTTTCTATAAGTTATGTCAAACCTTTAATTAAAATTAAAAATTTGAAAAATTATTTTTTATTTTTTATTTTTTTTAAATTTTAATCTATTAATTAAGTTAATGTTTATGCGGTTAATAAACCATCTTATAAAAATAAATTAATAAAGATTTTCTAAATGATTTTTATATTTCTGAATGATTTTATATCTTTTTAATTTTAATGTTGGAGTTATCAGACCATTTTCAATTGTAAATTGATCTTTAACAGCAATAAATTTTTTAATTTTTTCTATTTTTGATAAATTTTTATTTACTATTTCTAATTCTTTTAGAATTATCTCATTAGGTATGTTAGATTTTTTTTTATTTAAAACTAATAATGCAACCAAATAAGGTTTGTTATCTCCATATACTAGAGTTTGCTCAACAAAATCAATTTTTAATAGATCATTTTCAATTTTTATTGGCGAAATATTATCTCCTCCAGGAGTAATTAAAATATCTTTTTTTCTATCTGTAATTTTTAAGTATTTATTTTCAAAATGACCTATATCACCAGTAGATAACCATCCGTCAATTAAAACTTTTTTAGTTTCTTCCTCATTATTCCAATAACCTAACATTACATTTTCACCCTTGACCAAGATCTCTCCATCATCTGCTATTTTAACTTCATTTGCAGCAAAAGCAGGTCCAACAGTATCAATTCTTATATCATCTTTTGGATTACAGCTAACCACTGGAGAGGTCTCTGTTAAACCATATCCCTGTAGTGTGGGTAATCCAATTGCATTTAAAAATATACCTACATCTTTATCCAAAGCACCACCTCCAGAAATAAATAACTTCAGGGAGCCACCAAATTGTTCTTTTATTTTTTTTCTAACTAATTTTTCACAAATTATATTTTGTACTTTTTCTAAATTAGATAATTTATTTTTAAATAAAATCTTCTCCCCAAGATAAAGCATTTTGTTAATAAGATATTTTTTAAGACCTTTGGTTTTATTAAAAGATGCATTTATCTTTTGATACAAATTTTGATAAAACCTTGGGACAGCAGTCATAATATCAGGATTACATTCACTCATATTTTTTATTAACTTATCTATACTTTCTGCATAAAATACCCTAGCACCAAGTGCTATCTGTACAAATTGAACGGTATGCTCATATGAGTGTGACAGAGGTAACCAAGTCAGAAACTTAGTTTTTTTTGAATCAAACTCTTTAAGTAAAAACAAAGCTCCTTCACAATTACTTAATATTCCTCCATGACTTAACATCACACCTTTGGGATTTCCTTGTGTGCCTGAGGTATAAATTATACAGGCAAGATCTTTTCTGGAAATATCTAAATTTAGAAAATTTTTTTCCTGATATATTTCTTTTTCAAAAATTTTTTTTGTACAAATAACATCATTTGCATCTTTAATTTCGTCAAAAGATAATATTTTTTTTATAAAAGGTTTAGATTTAACTATATTTTTAATTTTATTATATTGAAGATGGTCTGAAACAATTATAACTGATGGATTGCAGTCATTAATTAGATATTCGTAATCTCTTTCTACATAGGTCGTATAAGCTGGAACAGTGATACCTTTTGATAGCATTATTGCTAAATCTGAGATCATCCATTCAGGCCTGTTTTCTGAAATTATCAAACAACGATCTTTATTCTGGATAAATGAACTTAATTCTTGAGACAGTTTCAAAATATTTAAATAGGTTTCTTTCCATGTAAATTCATTTTCTAATTTTTTTAATGATTTCAAAAAAATTTGATTAGGCTTTTCTTTTAAATATTGTTGATAGAAAAGTTCTAAAAGATTATTTTGTTTTTTTATTTCCATATCTTTTGGTGGGCGAAGAGAGAATCGAACTCTCACTTCTTGCGAAACACGATTTTGAGTCGTGCGCGTCTACCAATTCCGCCATTCGCCCGTAAATTTGAATTAAATTATATTTAAATAGTATAAGAACTAAAATTATATTAAAACCAAAAAATGTTTCAAACTCTTTACAGGAAATGTTTAGATTTAGCGTCTCATAAAAGCTCAAACTTTTATTTGGGTTTAGTCTCATTTATTGAAAGTTCATTTTTTCCTATACCTCCAGATGTAATGATAGTGCCTATGGTCATTGCAAAGAAAAAAAAATATATAAAGATATTTTTGATAGCTTCAATTTTTTCAGTTTTAGGAGGTGTTTTTGGATACTTTTTGGGATCATTTTTTTATGACCTAGCTTTTAGTGTGATTGAGTTTTATGGATATGAAAATAAAGTTGAAAAATTAAAATACAACCTATCTACTGGAGAGGGCTTTATAGCATGGCTAAGTATACTTTTTTTAGCAGGTTTTACTCCTTTGCCTTATAAAGCTTTCACTATTGCTAGCGGATTAGTTGGTTTTAATCTATTAATATTTATCATTGTAAGTCTAATTTCTAGAAGTCTCAGGTTTTTTATTATTTCATACTTGTCATATAAATTTGGACATTTATTTACCAATTTTATAAATAGACATGGATCAAAATGGTTTACCATTTTGGGGATATTACTTGTTATTATATTCCTAATAATATTTTTATTTTATAAATTTAATGTTTAACCTCAGCAAAAATAAATTATTTACAGTTATATTTTTAATAAGCTTTGTTGCATTAGCATCTGCGTATTTTATAGAATACATCCTTGGTCACCAACCCTGTAATCTTTGTGTATATGAAAGGATCCCATATTTTTTGGCGATACTACTTGTATTAATAAATTATAAATATAACAATCTAGAAAAGTATCTAATTCTCTCATTGGCTATAATTTTTTTAATAGCAACAATATTGTCTTTATATCACTTAGGAATTGAACAAGGTTTTATTAGAGAGTCTTTACTTTGCGATCTTGAAAAAGGAGCAAATATTCTTGATAAAAATGAAATATTAAAGCAATTACAACAAAAAAATATAAGTTGCAAAGATGTAACATTTCAAATTTTTGGATTATCACTTACAAGCTACAATATTATAGTTTCTTTATTATTAACTATTACTTTAACAACAACTTACTTTACATATGAAAAGAGTAGATAAAAAAAAAGTTGAGGAATTTATCAGAGTTGATCACGCTGGCGAAAGAGGTGCTGTCAAAATTTACGAAGGTCAATTACTTGCTTTAAATACATTTGTAAAAAACGATAAATTAAAAAAAATAATTGAGGAAATGAAAATTCATGAAAAAGAGCACCGTGATTTTTTTGAAAAAGAAATAAAAAAAAGAAATATAGCTCCAACAAAATTTTTACCTCTTTGGGATTTGTTAGGTGTGGGTTTAGGTTTTGGATCAACTTTATTAGGTAAAAAGGCTGCAATGCTTTGTACTGCATCTGTTGAGGAAGTTATTGATGATCATTATTTAAATCAGATTAACCAACTTGATGATAGTGAAAAAATCTTAAAGAAAAAAATTATCAAATTTAGAGAAGATGAGTTAAATCATAAAGACATAGCTTACGAAAAAGGTGCAACCAAAAAAGGACCTTACTCAATTTTAGATAAACTAATAAAAACTGGCTCTAAAATTGCAATAAATATATCTGAAAAAATCTAAGCTTCTAGTTCAACGTCCCAATATAAATAGTCCATCCAACTCTTATGAAGAAAGTTTGGTGGAAAATTTTTTCCATTTTTATGTAAATCTTCTGTTGAGGGTCTATAAGGATGCTGATGTAACTTCATACCTGAATTTTTTAACAATTTTCCTCCCTTTTTTACATTACATGCAGAACAAGCAGTAACTACGTTGTCCCAGTTAGTCTCACCCCCTTTTGATCTTGGAAGCAAGTGATCAAAAGTAAGTTCCTCATCACTACCACAATACTGGCAAGAAAATTTATCTCTTAAGAATACATTAAACCGTGTAAAGCTAGGTTTTGATTGTGGAACAATATAATCTTTTAGAGCAATAACACTTGGTAATTGCATATTAAATGAAGGACTTCGAATAACTCTGTCATAGTTACTCACTATGATAACTCTGTCTAAAAAAACTGATTTAACTGTATCTTGCCACGACCACAATGATAAAGGATAATAACTTAATGGTCTATAATCGGCGTTTAAAACTAATGCTGGACATTTTTCTAAAGAAACATTTTTTTCAATAAAGTTATTCATTAATTAATTTTAACTTAGTTAATCTACTTAATCAACATTAAGAGATATTAAAGTTTCTTTAGGATATAATTAAGTGCTATGCTAGAAGCTTGAATAGGAATGTGATGATCACAATTTTTA
Source organism: uncultured Pelagibacteraceae bacterium (assembly GCA_902617825.1). Classification (GTDB taxonomy): domain Bacteria; phylum Pseudomonadota; class Alphaproteobacteria; order Pelagibacterales; family Pelagibacteraceae; genus Pelagibacter. The sequence goes on from CACMYE010000004.1 coordinate 57,003, forward strand.
ATTAAAAACGTGTCAACTTTTATATTTTTTCTTATTAAAAAATCTTTCGCTTCTAGTAAGTTAATAGATGGGACAATTTGATCCGTATCACCATGGATAAGTAAAGTTTCAGTTTTATTTTTGATTCTGCTTTTTAAGTTATCTTGGTCAATAATTTTACCAGAAAAACCAACAATACAAGAAAATTTTTCCTCTGATGTTAAGCCAACATTTAATGACATCATACAACCTTGGCTAAAACCAGATAAACATATTTCTTTATTTGATAAATTAAATTCTAATTTAACTTCCTCTATAAATTTTTTAATTACATTTTCGGCCTTAATTGATTGCTCTAATATATAAGATGGTTCTTCTTTACTTAGATCAAACCATTGATATCCTGAAGGGTTCATTACACTAGGCTCATGCCCATTAGGACAAATAAAAACAGTATTTGGCATGTGTCTTTTCCAATTTAATGAGAGCGTGCTGATGTCTTTTCCATCTCCGCCATATCCATGTAATAAAATAATTGCATTTTTTATTTCACTTCCATTTTCGGGTCTAATAATTACGGAGTTAAGGCAAAATGTCATAGTTAATTAATTAAGTGTTTTATTTCTAAAAACAATTTACAATACAAAAATGTTATCAGAAATAATAGTTAAAGTTCTATCTATTGCCCTTTTAATTGCAGTCGGCGTAGTCTTAATTTTAGGTATCGGAACTCTTTTCAAGGGTGGAAAAACTAGTAAAAAATATTCTAATAAGCTAATGCAAATGAGAGTTATTTTACAATTTATTGCTATAATTGCTTTAGTAGGATTTGCTTATTTTTTTAGAGATTAACTTAAATTTTTTAACCAGTTAATAAAGTTTTCATTATTAAAGTCTATTGAACCGATAATTCTTGCAAACTCTTCTCCCTCTGAATTTAAAATTATAGTAGTTGGAAGACCTCTTAAAGAAAAAGTTTTCGCTAGAGTAGATGGATTGTCAAAATAAGGCTCTAAATTATCTATACCTAATTCGTCAAAAAAATTATTAACCTTATTTCGATTTTCTTTACCAATATTAATTGGGTATATTTTTAAATTCTTTATCTTGTTATTTATTTGAAGTTTATCTAGAGAGGGCATTTCCTCTTTACATGGTGCACACCAAGTTGCCCAAAAGTTTAATATTATTAGCTGACTATCTAAATTTTGAATATTAATTTCTTCATCGGAATTATCTAAAAAAATAACATTATTGTATGTTTTTGGGTTTTTATGAATTATAAGATTTTTTAGATCAGGCAACTCATTTGCAAGAGTATTTGTGATTAAAAAGATAAATAATATTAAAATTCTCATATTAAATAGGTATAATTAAATATCATGGCAAAAAATAAAAACAACCAGGCAATATGGAGCACACGTATTAAAAAAGATACATCAAGTCTGTTTCAAAAAGTTGGCAATTCTTTAGATGTGGATAAAAAACTTTACAAAGAAGACATCAGAGGATCCATTGTTCATGTTGAGATGCTTTTTAAGCAAAAAATAATCTCATTCAAAATTAAAAATAAAATAATTTATGGTCTGAATAAGATAGAAAATGAGATTTCCAAAAAAAAATTTGAGTTTGATAAAAAATATGAAGATATTCATATGAATATTGAAAAAAGACTTTTTCAAATTATTGGTGAAGAGGCTGGGTATGTCCATACAGCAAGATCAAGAAATGATCAGGTAATCACTGATTTAAAATTGTGGTTAAAATCAGCGACTAACGACATAAACAATAATCTAGATAAAGTTATTAAAACCACAATAAAATTAGCTGAAAAAAATATTAAAACTATCATGCCTGGTTTTACTCATTTAAAAAATGCTCAGGCAATTTCTTTTGCACATTATCTAATGTCTTATGTTGAAATTTTTAATCGAGATAAAAAAAGATTTTCTAACAATCTAGAAAGTTTAAATGAAAATCCACTTGGTGTTGCTGCTTTATCTGGTACCTCATTTAATATAGACAGAAACTATACAACCAAAAAACTTGGTTTTAAAAAACCTACAAATAACTCTATTGATACCGTTTCAGATAGGGATTTTGTAATTGATTTTCTTTACAGTATATCAGTATGCTCTATGCATATTTCAAGGATTGCAGAGGAATTGATTATATGGAATTCAGATGGATTTAATTTAATTAACTTATCTGATAAGGTTTTAACTGGATCTTCGATAATGCCTCAAAAAAAAAATCCTGATCTTCTAGAATATTTAAGAGGTAAATCTGGAATTGCCTACGGTAATTTATTTTCTATGCTGACAATTTTAAAGGGTTTGCCACTATCTTATTTTAAAGATCTTCAGGATGATAAGGAGATTGTGTTTAATTCAAATGATACACTTATAAATTGTCTAAAAATTTTTGATGAAGTATTAAAAAATTGTAATCCAAATAAAAAAAAAATGGTTGAGCTTGCAAATAGAGGGTACATTACTGCAACAGACTTAGCTGACTATCTTGTTAAAAATCATTCAATGTCATTTAGAAAAGCTTATCAAATAACTTCAACTATAGTTAATTTAGCAGAAAAAACAAAAAAAAATTTAAACGAACTATCTTTAAATAAACTTAAAAAAATTGAGCCTAAACTTACAGAAGATGTTTTAAAAGTGTTTGATCTAAACAATTCTGTCAACTCAAAAAAGTCTTTTGGTGGAACATCTTTTGATAATATTAAAAAGATGATAGCTAGTTACAAAAAAAATAAATGATAAAAAAAATTATATTTATAATATTAATATCTATATTAATTATATCATGTGGAAAAAAAGGTTGTCCAAAAATTAATGAGGCAGATAAATGTAGTGATCAACTAAAACAAATTACATGAAATATTTAAATAATAAATTAATGATAGAAAACATTAATTTTAATAGTCTGGTTAAAAAGTTTGGAACACCTGCTTATTGTTATTCTTACTCAAAGTTAAAAGAAAACATAGATGGTTTTAAAGAAAATTTTAAATCTTTTTCTCCATTAATTTGCTTTTCAGTAAAATCAAATACAAATATAAATATAATTAGAGAAATTAAGAAATTTGGTTTAGGAGCTGACGTTGTTTCAAAAGGAGAACTTATGTTAGCTTTAAAAGCAGGAGTCGATCCTACCAAAATAGTATTTTCAGGAGTAGGTAAAACCAAAGAAGAAATCAAATTCGCAATTGAAAAAAAAATATTACTTATAAATGCTGAATCAAAAAGTGAGATACAAGAGATTAATAAAATTGCAAAACAAAAAAGAAAAATAGTAAAAATTGGTATTAGACTAAACCCAAATACTGACGCAAAAACGCTTAAACAGATTTCTACTGGTAAAAGCGAAAATAAATTTGGTGTAAACAGTAAAACGTTTTACGAACTAGTAAATTACTGCAAAAACTCAAAAAATATCAGCCTAGAGTGTTTAAGTGTTCATATAGGTAGTCAAATATTAGACTACAAGCCATATGAAAGAATGCTCAAAGTTATAAGTAATATAATTAATAAAACTAAATACAAATTTAAATTTGTCGATTTAGGTGGAGGAATGGGTATTTCTTACAGTGATAAAATTAAAAAGCTTAATTATAAAAAGTATAACTTAGCAATTAAATTTTTTTTAAAAAAACACGACACAAAAATTATTTTTGAACCAGGTAGATCAATAATCGGTAATACAGGAACTTTAATATCTAAAATTATTTATATCAAAGATGGTGGGGAAAAAAAATTTATTATTTTAGATGCTGCAATGAATGATCTTATGAGACCAGCTTTATATGGAGCAATTCATAAAATATTACCTATTAATAAATCGAACAGGATTTCAAGGTGTATTTATGAATTTGTAGGTCCTATTTGTGAAAGTACAGATAAATTTGTAACTTTAAAAAAATTTCAAAAACTAAAAGAAAAAGATTATGTAGCTATATGTGATGTGGGTGCCTACGGTATGTCTCTAAGCTCTAACTATAATCTTAGACCAAAAGCCGTTGAATTATTGGTAAAAGGAAGAAAAATTAAAATAATTAAAAATAGACAAAAGCATAAAGATTTAATTTAGCTTTTGATAAAGATGATCAGAAATTCATTATTTTCAGTATTTTTTTTTATAGGTATAATTATTATTTCAATAATATTTTTACCTGCATTACTTTTGCCAAAAAAAATTACCTTGCTTGGAGGAAAATTGATGGGTTATTGGACCGAGGTTTGCCTAAACATTTTTCTATCGGTAAAAATTGTAATTAAAGGTAAGGAAAATATTATAACTGACCAAAAATTTTTTATTGCTTCCTCACACCAATCTATGTTTGAAACATTTTACTTACAAACTGTTTTCAACTCACCAGTATATATTTTAAAAAAAGAATTATTGAGAATTCCAATCTTTGGATGGTACTTAAAAAAAATTGGATCTATTTCTATAAATAGAAACAAGGTAAGTAGGGACAATTTAGGATTTTTTAAGGATATTTTAAGAACAACAAATAGTAGCGATAGACCATTGATAATTTTTCCGCAAGGAACGCGAGTTTTACCTGAGGAACGTCCTCCTTTTAAAAAAGGAGCAACCAGAATTTATCAAGAGCTAAATATAACTTGCCAACCTGTTGCTGTTAATTCTGGTTATGTATGGCCAAAAAATGGTAGAAAAAATGCTCATAAAACAATAACTGTTTCTATCTTAACTCCTATTAATGCTGGAATGGATAAAGAGAATTTTTTACAAATTTTAGAAAGTAAGATTTATAATGAACTAAACATATTAAATTAACCTTTCATTGGCATAACAACATAAATACTATCAAAATCACCTGGATCTTTTATTAAAGCTGGAGAACCTGTGTCATTAAAAAATATTTCCACTTTTTCTCCATTTAATTGGGAAGCTACATCTATTAAATATCTAGAGTTAAAGCTAATTTCTAAGTCGTGATCAAATTTTGCGTTCAAGGTCTCCTTACCATCACCACTGTTAGCATTATTAACTGATAAATCTAATATATCTTTTGATAAACTAAATTTTACTCCATCTTTTTTGTCTAATGAAACAGATGCTACCCTATCAACAGAATTTAAAAATAATTTTAAATCTATTTCTAATTTTTTTTGATTATTTTTAGGAATTACTTGAATATAATTAGGAAATTTACCATCGATCAGTTTTGATATTAATATACTATTATTTAATTCAAATTTAATTTTCGATTTAACATTTGAAACCTTTACGTCACCATCATAGCTATCCAAAAGAGAACATAGCTGAAATATTGTTTTTTTGGGTAATATTATTGGATCAAAATCAATTTTTTCATCTAATCTTACTTTAGAAATAGACATCCGATGACTGTCCGTTGCGACAGCTGTAAGATAATTTTTTTCATCTACCTCTGTTTGGTGAAAATAAATTCCACTTAAATAATGTCTTGTTTCATCATTAGAAATTGAAAATTTACATTTATTTAATAATTTTAAAAGTTGTTTAGATTTAATGATAAATTCATTTTGATTAAAATTTTCGTCTGTGAGAGGAAACTCTAATGGACTGAGACAATTTAAATTAAAAATAGATTTCTCAGATTCTAAATGAAGTTTACTTTTTTCATTCAAAGTTAAATTAATTTTTTTACCAGAAGATAACTTTCTGACAATATCATATATTGTAGATGATACAGTTGTAGTTTTTCCTTCCTCTAATACTTCCACATTGTTTATTTTATGAATAAAAATTAAATCTAAATCTGTCGCAGTTATTATTAAGTTTGAATTATTTGCGTCTATTAAAATATTAGATAAAATTGGTAAAGTACTTCTCTTTTCTATAACTCCCTGGCAATAATTGAGGGCTTGCTGAAGGTCTTGTTGATTAACATTAAATTTCATTATCTTTATTATTATATAATATCTGATTTTTTAACTTATTAATATTGACCACCATCTCTGGATCTTTTTCTTTAATTTTTTCAATTGTTTTAACGGAATGTATTATTGTTGTATGGTCTCTATTTGAAAATTCTCTCCCAATTTCAGGTAATGATTTAGAAGTAAGAATCTTTGTTAGATATATTGCTGTTTGTCTAGGTCTAACTAGATACCTTGATCTTCTCGAAGATAACATCTCATTTTTACTAATTTTGAAAAACTTACAAACCACTGTTTGAATTAAATCAATAGTGACCTTGTTTTCAGATAGATTCAACAAATCCTTAAGGACTACTTTTGTTTCGGATAGATTTGGGACTTTTTCATAAATTCTTGAGAAAGAAACCACTCTATTTATTGCTCCAACTAGCTCTCTTATACTGGCTTTGATTTCAATGCTTATAAAATCTTTTATGTCTTTTGAAATCTGCAATTGGTCTGAATATATACTATTTAGTTCTTCTGTTTTTTTTTGAACAATTTTTTTTCTTAATTCTAAATCTGGTTTTTGAATATCAACTACTAATCCACCTGAGAATCTAGATTTAATTCTTTCTTGAATTCTTAATAATTTATTAGGAGGTCTATCAGCAGAGACAATTATCTGTGAACCTTTATCCAATAAGGCATTAAAGGTGTGAAAAAATTCTTCTTGCATGGCTTCTTTACCACTAATGAATTGAATATCATCAATTAGCAATATGTCAGTATTTCTAAAGTATTCTTTAAACTTTACCATATCATTTGATTTGATTGATTTTACAAATTGATACATAAAACGCTCTGCAGAAATAAACATAACTTTATTGTTTTTTTTTAACTCATATCCAATAGAATTTAACAAGTGTGTTTTGCCCATTCCAACACCACCATAAATATAAAGTGGGTTGTAATGCGAAATATTTTCTGAAACCTTTAGTGATGCCTCATAAGCTAGCCTATTACTTGATCCCGTTATAAAATTATCAAATCTTTTATTAGGATCAATTCGATTATATTGTAAATAAGAATCTTTAATAAAGGAAACATTCTCTTTTAAATTACCTTCTTCTAAGGGGTCATTAGTTTTAATAGAATGATCTAATTCGACTATTTTAAATTCAATTCTTACAATATCTTTTTTATAAGTTTTTATAATTTGTAATATTTGATCTAAATATCTTGATGTTATCCAATCTCTAATAAATCTAGTTGGCACAGATAACAATATATAATTATTAAATTCTTCTATGAATGAAATTTTTTTTAACCAACTTTCATAAACTTCTGATCCTAGTTTATCTCTCATACTGGCTTGAACCAGTCTCCATTCAAAGCTGCTCGAGTTAAAACTGTCTATGTTTTGATTATTTGTATGTTTACTCATAATTTTGGAAGATCGTCAGTTAGAACTGATTTAAAATAATTTGCAACAAGTTAATAAAAAATTTTAAAAAAAAATAAAATCTATGATTGTGGATTTAGATGTCGCATAATCAAAGTTGGATTTTATTTTGTTTTAAATAATTGGAAATCAAAATTCTAAATTGAATCAAACTCTGATTGAATCGAATGTAGATTGAATTTATATCAAGAAAATATTTACTAAATCTAAATATGGTAAAACAAGTTGATATTTATATAGATAATGTACTTACTAAGAGTTGTCTAATGAAGATAATTTTTTTTTAACGCTTAGATTGTAGAAATCTTCTTTGTGATCCTAGAAACATTCCTAGAAGCATTTTGCTTCTTTATAATTCCCGTCTTGGCAATTTTCATTAGCTCTGAATTAAGCTTAGGCAAAAATTTTAAAGCTTCGTCTTTCTTTTTTTCTTCAATCAGAAGGTTCATTTTTTTTAAAGCGTTACGGAATCTGCTTTTTCTAGCCTTATTAACTACTGTTTGCTTAGAAATTCTTCGTATTCTCTTAATTGCTGATTTTGTGTTTGCCATCTGCGCAGGGGTATAACTTGAGAATTTATAGTGGTCAACATAATATTTTACTATATTTGGCAGGAATCACAAAAAAAAGTTGATCTATTTGATACAATTTTTTTTTTTATAATACCTGAACATCCCTTTGCTTTGCATCTTTTTCCTTCTTGCTGATAAACCTTAAACTCTTTTTGATAACCTCCCAATGTTCCAGATATATCTTGAAAATTTCTAATACTTGATCCTCCTTTAATTATTGCTCTATTTAAAACTTTTTTAGAATTCAAAATAATTTTTTTACATTCGTTTTTAGTTAATAATTTTGCCTGTTTAAATGGATCAATTTTGGATAAAAATAATATTTCACTAGCATATATGTTGCCAATTCCCGAAACAAATCTTTGATCCAACAAAAAACTTTTAATATCTTTATTTTTATCTTTAAAAAAACCTTTCACATAATTTAAATTAAATTTTTTATTGAATGGTTCTGGGCCCAAATGTTTAAGCCTTTCATTTAAAGCATTTTGATTTTTAAACAATTGAAAAAAACCAAAACGTCTTGGATCATTATAGATTACGTTAAAATTATCAAATTCAAATACAACATGATTGTGTTTTTTAGGAAGTGTTGGTGAGTGATAAAAACTAGTGTTTGTAAATTTTGATATTTTAAATCTATCAACAATATGGATTGTTCCTGACATACCTAGATGAACTAAACAATAATCCCCTTCTAAAAAATGTATTATTAAATATTTTGAAAATCGATCTACTTTAATTATTTTTTTATTTTTAATATAACTTTTAAAATTATTTGGTATTAAAAATCTTAAATTTCTATTTCTTATTATTACTTTTTTCACCCTTTTTTGATTAATTTTTTTGTTTAAGGATTGTCTAACAATTTCTACTTCTGGTAATTCTGGCATTACACACTATATTCAATATATAATTTTTTATGCAACAATATCTTCAAAATAAAAAAGGACTAGTAGAGGGTGTATTCGACCAAGTCTATGACCGTTATGATTTGATGAATGACTTTATGTCACTTGGCATACATAGACTTTGGAAAAAAAGTTTGATTAACATGATGAACCCGTCTAATAACAAAAAATTAGTGGATGTTGCTTGTGGCACTGGTGATATTGGCAAACTTTTTTTAGACAAAACTCATAAAAAATCTGACGTAACATCTGTAGATCCTAACAAGAAAATGATTAGTCAAGGGAGAAGTAAATTATCTGAATATGAAAATATTGAGTGGATTACAGCTCCAGCTGAGGAATTGCCATTAGCTGATAACTCTTTTGACTACTATACAATCAGTTTTGGTTTGAGAAATACAAAAAATTTAGATCTGGCACTTTCTGAAGCTTATAGAGTTTTAAAGCCTGGTGGCCGGTATCTTTGCTTAGAATTCTCTAAAATCCAAAACACAAATCTGAATTTAATTTACAAAAATTACTCAAAGTTAATCCCTATAATTGGTCAATTTATAGTAGGAGAAAAAGAGCCCTATGAATATTTAGTAAAAAGTATTGAACAGTTTATTAATCAAGAAGAACTAATCGATTTGATGCAAAAACACAAATTTCAAAAATGCTCCTATAGGAATTTTTCTAACGGTATTGTTTCAATTCATAGCGGGTGGAAAGTTTAATGATAAAAAAGTTAATTACCTTGTTTAAATTAGGAAGAAAAATTGCAAAATCAGACATACTTTCAATTGCATCAAAATTTAAAAAACCTCCACTAGCTTTAATTATTTTATTCAAAATATTATCTTTTTCATTTCAAAAAAAAGAGGGACTTGATTTAGATAAAGATGAGGGACAAAGACTGTCTAGATCGCTAGAGTCAATGGGTACTACTTTTATAAAACTAGGACAGTTTCTAGCCACTAGACCTGATATTATTGGTGAAGAACTATCACAAAAACTTGAGAATCTTCAAGATCGTTTACCACCATTTTCTATAAATGAAGCAAAGAAAATTATTAAAAGTGATCTTGGAGAAGAAACTTTTAATTCTATAATAGATTTAAGTGAGCCAGTTGCAGCAGCATCAATTGCTCAAGTACATAAAGCAAAAATTAATGATAATGGAACTATTAAAGATGTTGCCATAAAGATTTTAAGACCAGATATAAAAAAAATATTTAATGAAGAAATTGATGCAATAATGTTATTCGCATTTATTGTTGAGTCTTTCGTAAAAAAAACAAAAAGATTAAAACTGATAGAAGTTGTTTTTTTATTAAAGGAAATAACAAATCTTGAGATGGATTTAAGGTTTGAGGCTGCAGCTGCCAATGAATATGCAGAGAATACTAAGAATGATGCCGGATTTAAAGTTCCTGAAATTTATTGGAATTTTACTAGTGAAAATGTAATGACTCTAGATTGGATCGATGGTGTTTCAATAAGAGAAACTGAAGAATTAAAAAGGAGAAATTTAGACACTCGTAAATTAGCAGAGGATATTATTCAGCATTTTTTAAGACATGCTGTAAGGGACGGCTTTTTTCACGCAGATATGCATCAAGGTAATATTTTCATTGATAATAGCGGTCAAATTGCACCTATCGATTTTGGTATAATGGGTAGACTAGACAAAGTAAGTAAGAGATTTTTAGCAGAAATTTTATTTGGTTTTATTCAGAGGGATTACCGCAAGGTTGCTGAGGTACACTTAACGGCTGGATTAGTTCCAAAGGATGTACCAATAGATGACTTAGCTCAAGCTTTAAGATCAATAGGAGAGCCAATTTTTGGTCAAGAAGTAAAAGACATCTCAGGTGGAAGATTATTAAAACAACTCTTTGATGTTACAGAAAAATTTAATATGCAAACCCAACCGCAGTTATTAATGTTACAAAAAACAATGGTGGTTGTTGAGGGTGTTGCAAGAAAATTAAATCCAAATACAAATATATGGACCACATCTAAGCCAGTGCTAGAAGGTTGGTTAAGAGAAACAAAAGATCCAATAACCAATTTAAATGAAACTTTAAAAAGTACTTCTGAAGTAATTAAACGACTGCCAGAATTTCCTGAAATAATGGATAAAGCTAATCAAGCTTTAACGTTTTTAGCTAGTGGACAAATTCCTCAGAATTCAAACTCATATACAGCTTTAAATGATAAAAAAGCAGAAATGAACACTTTTAAAAACCAATCTATTATTGGTTTATTACTTCTTGTAATTTTTGGACTTATAGTATTTTAATTCTGCAAATGAAAAATCTTTTAAATAAAAAAGTTTTGTTCATCATATGTGGTGGAATTTCTGCATACAAAAGTCTTGAAACAATCAGGCTATTCAAAAAATGTGGCGCCGAAATCAAAACTATACTTACTGCTAGCGCTAAGGAATTTGTAACACCTCTTTCAATTACCGCACTATCGCAGGGCAAAGTTTACAGTGAATTGTTCAGTGTTGAAAATGAGAGTGAAATGGATCATATTTCACTTTCAAGATGGGCTGATGTTGTTGTTATTGCTCCTGCAACAGCAAATACTATTTCAAAGCTGGCTCAGGGCACTACAGATGATCTAGCATCAACGGTTGTTCTCGCTTCAGATAAAAGTATTTATTTAGCTCCAGCAATGAACGTGAGGATGTGGGAACATCAAACTACCAAAGCAAATTTAAAAAAATTGAAAGATTGTGGTTATAAATTCATTGGTCCTGAAATTGGGGATATGGCTTGTGGAGAATATGGTGAGGGTAAAATGTCTGATCCAAGAAAAATTGCTGAAGAAATTGATCAATTTTTTTTAAATAAGAAAAAAAATAAAAATTTAAAAGCTTTGGTTACAGCAGGACCTACTAATGAATATATTGATCCTGTAAGATTTATAACCAATAAGTCCAGTGGCAAACAAGGTTATGAGATTGCAAAATCTCTCTCTAAAAAAGGATTTGATACAACGCTCATTTCTGGTCCCACCAACTTAGAAATTGATGATGATATTAATCTAGTTAAGGTTGAAACTGCAGAAGAAATGTTTCTTGCAACTCAGAAAAGTTTACCAACTGATGTAGCAATTTTTGCAGCAGCAGTAGCTGATTTTAAGTTACAAAAAAAGTATACAAATAAAATTAAAAAACAAGAGACTTTAAATTTAAATCTTGAAAAAAACATCGATATTTTAAATTATGTTTCTAATCATAATTCAATGAGGCCAAATCTTGTTATTGGTTTTGCAGCTGAAACCGATAACCACGAAAAAAATGCAGAAGAAAAATTAAATAAAAAAAGTTGTGACTGGATAATTTCAAACGATGTTACAAATAAAAATATAGGATTTAATTCTGATTTTAATGAAGTAACTATTCACTACAAAAATAAAAAAATAAATAACGAAAAACTCTTTTATAAAAAAAAGTCTGAAATATCTGATGAAATAGTTGATAGAATTATTGATCAATTAAATTAATGGCAAAAGTTCTAATCAAAAAATTAGCTCCATCTGTTAAATTACCTACTTATAAAACTAGTGGAGCTTCAGGAATGGATTTAATGGCATTTATTACTGAACCAATAATTCTTAAACCTCAATCTTCTTGTTTAGTACCAACTGGTATTTCTGTTGCATTTTCAGAGGAATTTGAAATACAAATAAGACCAAGATCTGGTTTGGCAGCTAAAAATAATATTAGTGTATTAAATACTCCTGGCACAATTGATAGTGATTATAGGGGTGAAATAAAGGTTATTCTCTTTAACCATGGAAATAAAGAATTTATAATCAATAATAATGATAGAATAGCACAAATGATTTTGACACCAGTTGTTAAAATGGAGCTAGAAGAAACAGAAACTTTGCCAGAAACAATTCGAGGAGAGGGTGGATTTGGCTCAACAGGAAAATGAGCACAAAATTAAATAAAAGAGAAATAGAAAAGTTTTCTCGTCAAATTATTTTAAAAAATATTGGTGCACTAGGTCAAAAAAAAATACGAGAAGCAAAAGTTCTAATTATTGGAATGGGTGGTTTGGGGTG
>CACMYE010000005.1 GCA_902617825.1 uncultured Pelagibacteraceae bacterium
GCCCCGTACCCCGTTTGCTTAATTAACTAAGTTAATTAGGCAGCAAGTGCGTAACTTTCGTTAGCAATTATAAATTAGCCCGTTACGGTGGAACAATCCCGAACGAAAGAATAGCCTTTAGTCATCCGTCGAATCTAGTTCACCCCCATAAGTTGTAATGGTGGAGGTGGTGGGTACTGCCCCCACGTCCGCAATGGTTATTACGAAATTCATTTATCGTCGTAGTTGGAAAACCAACATTATTAATATAAAAGGGATTACAATAAATTCAATAACAATCATGAAACTTACCAAAGAACAAGCAGAAGAAATAAAAAATCAACAGTCTCAAATCAATCAAACTAAACGAGTTACTGTACCAGAGCTTGAAAGCATTCTTTACGAGGCAATTCCTGCTTTAGATCATGGTTTTGTTAGGGTTGTTGATTATATGGGAGACGATACATCTATTGTTCAATCTGCAAGAGTTTCTTATGGAAAAGGAACAAAACAAGTTTCAACTGATAAAGGATTAATTAAATACTTAATGAGACATTGGCATAGCACCCCATTTGAGATGTGTGAAATAAAATACCATATAAAGTTACCAATATTTATTGCTCGACAATGGATTAGACATAGGACTGCTAATGTTAATGAATATTCAGCAAGATATTCTATTTTAGATAAAGAATTTTACTTGCCTACACAAGAAAACTTAGCTGCCCAATCTACTATTAATAGACAAGGTAGAGGAAATGTATTGGAGGGTAAGCAAGCAGAAGAAGTTTTAGAACTTTTAAAAAGTGATGCTGAAAGAACTTACGACAACTACGAAACAATGCTTAATGAAAGATTTGATGGCTCAACTATAGATGAAAATAAAAAAGGCTTAGCAAGAGAACTTGCAAGAATGAATTTGACTTTAAATACCTATACACAATGGTACTGGAAAACTGATCTTTTAAACCTAATGAACTTTTTAAGATTAAGGGCTGATAGTCATGCACAATACGAAATACGAGTTTACGCTGATATAATGCTAGATACAGTGAAAAAATGGGTTCCTATAACTTATGAAGCTTTTATGGATTATAGAGTTGGTGGCACAGAAGTTTCAGCTAAAGGAAAATTAATTATTCAAAAACTTATAAAAGGTGAAAATGTTGATATAGATACCTCAGGTCTTTCAAAAAGAGAGTGGAATGAACTAATGATTGCCTTTGATCTTAAAGATAAGTCGATTTAATTTTATTAGCAAAACCAAAATATATTTTTGAAATTTCATGATCTGGATTTGCTTCCACTAAAGGCTTTCCTTCATCTGAAGTTTTTCCTACATCAGGATTAATTGGTATTTCACCTAAAAATTCTTTTTCAAATTCTTCAGCAGTTTTTTTAACGCCGCCTTCGCCAAATATTTTATATTTTTTACCATCATCTCCAATAAAAAAACTCATATTATCTATTAATCCTAAGATTTTTACCCCAAGTTTATCAAACATTTTTATACCCCTTTTTACATCTAAAAGTGCAACCTCTTGTGGGGTAGAAACTATTATTGCACCATCTATTTTTATTTCTTGTGAAAAAGTTAACTGTGTATCTCCTGTCCCAGGCGGCATATCAACAATTATAAAATCCAAATCTTTCCAATTAACTTTTTGGGTGAAAGTTTTAATTGCGCTTGTAACCATTGGACCACGCCATATCATGGGTGTCTGTTGGTCAGTTAAGAAACCAATTGACATACATTGAATATTATACTTAACAATAGGTTCTAATTTTTGGCCGTCACTTTTAGGTTTTTCATTAATATCGAGCATCTTCGGAATTGAGGGACCATAAATGTCAGCATCCAATAAACCCACTTTACAACCGATTTGTTTTAGAGCTAAAGCTAAATTTGTTGCAAAAGTAGATTTTCCAACACCACCTTTTGCACTTGAAATTGCTATTGTAAATTTGGTTCCTGATATGGGATTTTTTGTGAATTTTTTGGGCTCAAGTTTCTGTTTCATTGCGGCACTAAGTTCGGGCTTTTTATCTGACATACAACTATCATTACTTGTTTTTTGTAATAAAGACACTATATACTTTGGCATATGTCAGATGATTTCAGAGGTAGGGGTGGAAGCCCGTGGGGATCACCTCCAGGTGGTGGAAATAATAATGGATCAGGTAGAGGTCCCACGCCTCCAAACATTGATGAAATCATTAAAGAAATTCAGGACAAAATTAAAAAATTTTTACCTGGTGGTAAATCTTCAGGGGGTAAATCTATTGGATTAGTTTTAATAGTTTTAGCTTTTGTTTGGGTAGCCAGTGGACTTTACCGAGTTTTACCAGACGAGCAAGGTGTCGTGTTAAGATTTGGTAAGTTTGTTAAAACTACTCAACCAGGATTGAATTATCATATACCTTTTCCAGTTGAAAATGTACTTACCCCCAAAGTAACAAAAGTAAATAGGATAGATATCGGTTTTAGATCTGAGAGAGACAGTGGTTTCTCAACTGGTGGGGGTGTTGCCGATGTTCCACAAGAAAGTTTAATGTTAACTGGGGACGAAAACATTGTGAACATAGATTTTTCTGTATTTTGGGTAATCAAAGATGCAGGGAATTTTTTATTTAAAATTCAAGACCCAGAGGGTACAGTAAAAGCAGCTGCAGAAACAGCCATGAGAGAAGTTATTGCAAAAAGTGATATTCAACCAATTTTAACAGAGGGTAGATCTAAAATTGAGGTTGAAACACAGGAAATTATTCAAACTATTTTAGACGATTATGAGAGTGGAATTCAAATTACACAGGTTCAAACCCAAAAAGCTGATCCACCAGATCAAGTAATTGATGCATTTAGAGACGTACAGGCTGCGAGAGCAGACATGGAAAGATCTAAAAATGAAGCTGAAGCTTACGCTAATGATGTTATCCCAAGAGCAAGAGGGGAAGGACAAAAAATTTTACAAGCTGCTGAAGCTTATAAAAAAGAAGTTGTAGCAAAAGCAGAGGGTGAAGCGAGCAGATTTGTATCTATTTATAATGAATATAAAAATGCAAAAGTTGTAACGCAGGAAAGAATGTATCTAGAGACAATGGAAAAAGTATTAGCTGATATTGATAAAGTAATTATTGAAAAAAATGCAGGTTCAGGTGTAGTACCTTATTTACCACTTCCTGAATTAAAAAAGAAAGCGACAAATTAAATGAAAGCTGGAAAGATTTTAGGTGGACTAATTATTGCACTGGGTGTTTTGGCTTTTTTGTCAGTAATTATCGTAAAAGAAGTTAATCAAGCAATTATTCTTCAATTTGGAGATCCAAAAAGAATAATAACCTCACCTGGTTTAAATTTTAAAATTCCATTCATCCAAAATGTTGTTTATCTTGATAAAAGAATATTAAATTTAGATACTCCTCCTGAAGAAGTAATTGCTTCAGATCAAAAACGTTTAATTGTTGATGCATTTGCCAGATTTAAAATTGTTGATCCATTACAATTCTATATTTCAGTTGGAGATGAAAGAGTAGCTAGATCAAGATTATCTACGATTATAAACTCAAGAATTAGAAATGTCCTAGGTCAAGAAGAGCTACAAACATTGCTGTCTCAGGATAGATCTAAACAAATGGCTTTAATTAAAGAAGGAGTAAATAATGAAGCTAAGAATTTTGGAATTACCATTGTTGATGTAAGAATAAAAAGAGCTGATCTTCCACAAGCAAATAGTGACGCAATTTATAGAAGAATGCAAACCGAGCGGGAAAGAGAAGCAAAAGAATTTAGAGCAAAAGGTGCAGAGATGGCAGTTACAATTACATCAACTGCAGATAAAGAAGTCACAGTAATTTTAGCAGAGTCGCAAAAACAGTCAGAGATTATGAAAGGGGAAGGTGATGGTTTAAGAAACAAAATCTTTGCCGATGCCTTTGGTCAAGATCCTGAATTTTTTGCATTTTACAGAGCAATGCAGGCCTATGAAAAAGCACTGATTGGAGGTGAAACTTCTCTTATTTTATCTCCTGATAGTGAATTCTTCAAATTTTTTGGAAATATAAAACCCGAAATCCAACAATAATTTCTTTAATGAATGAGCTAGTTATAGCTTTTGGTTTGTTCTTATTCATTGAGGGAATTTTATATGCCATATTTCCAGCAAAAATGAAAAATATACTAAAAAAAATAGAACTTGTGAAAGATAGTCAATTGAGATCTGGAGGACTTATCTTTGCAATTATAGGATTTATAATTATTTATTATATAAAAAGTTAAAATGAAAAAATTCAAAATAATCTTTATAACTATAGTTTTATATCTTGGTTTTTTAACACAATCTTACTCAAAACCTGTTCCGGAGTCTTTTGCTGATCTTGCTGAAAAATTAATGCCATCTGTTGTAAACATTTCAACATCGACAACAGTAGTTACAAAATCTAATCCACTTCCATTTCAATTTCCTCCAGGATCACCTTTTGGAGACATGTTTAAAGAGTTTGGAGATCCTCAAGAAAGACAATCAGCTGCATTAGGATCAGGATTTATAATCGATGAAAAAGGAATTGTTATAACCAACAATCATGTAATCCAAGACGCAGATGACATAATCGTTAGAGTTAACGGTGATCAAGAGTTTAAGGCAAAAGTTTTAGGAGCAGATCCACTAATGGATATAGCTGTTTTACAATTAGAAACAGATGAAAAGTTTATACCTGTTTCTTTTGGTGACTCAGATAAAGCTAGAATAGGTGATTGGGTGATTGCTATTGGAAATCCATTTGGTTTAGGGGGCACAGTTACAGCTGGAATTATTTCAGCAAGAAACAGATCAATTGGATTATCTAGATATGAAGATTTTATACAGACAGATGCTTCAATTAATTCTGGAAATTCTGGTGGACCTTTATTTGATATGGAGGGAAATGTAATAGGTATTAATACTGCTATTTTAGGTCGAAACGGTTCAATCGGGATTGGATTTTCAATTCCATCTAACAGCGCTCAAATTGTAATTAGTCAACTTATAGAGTTTGGAGAAACTAAAAGAGGATGGTTGGGAGTAAGAATACAAGATGTGACTAAAGAAATTGCAGAGGTTGAAAAATTAGACAAACCGAGAGGAGCTTTAGTTGCAAGTGTTGCAGAAAACAGTCCTTCAGAAAAAGCTGGAATAGAAGCTGGTGATATTATTTTAGAATTTAATAGTGAAAAAATTAATCAAATGAAAGAACTACCAGCGATAGTTGCTAGAACACAAGTTGGAAAGATTGTGGAAGTTAAAATATGGAGAAATAAAAAAGAAATTATAAAAAACGTTCTTTTAGGAAGGCTTGAAACATCTGAAGATTTTAAAGTTAGTGAAAAACAAAAAAAAATAGATACCACTGATCAAATTGAGGATTTAAAAATAAACGTTAGATCTCTCAATAAAGAAGATATAAAAATTCGTAAATTACCAAATCAAACGACTGGACTCGTTATCACAGGTATTCAGAATAATAGTCCTTTAGCTGGTTCAATTGAGTTGAATAGTATTATTGTCGAGGCTCAAAAAGAAAGAATTAAAACTATTGACGATTTAAAACGAATTACCAAACAAGTTTTAAACTCAAATCAAAAAACAATACTGCTTGCAATTTATAATAATCAAAATCAGAGAAGATATATTGGAATTAAGTTAGACTAATCATGGATTTTAAATCCAAGATTATTTTAATTTCTGGACCAACTGCTTCAGGTAAATCAAAGTTTGCTATTAACCTCGCCAAAAAAGTAAATGGGGAAATCATAAATGCTGATAGTATGCAAGTTTATAAGCAATTAAAGATTATTTCAGCAAGGCCAGATCAAAAAATATACAAAAAAATAAGACATCATTTATATGGTTTTCATGATGTAAAAAAAAGTTTTTCAACTGGAGATTGGTTGAAACTAGTTTTTCAAAAGATTGGAGAAATAAATAAAAGAAAAAAAATTCCAATCCTTGTAGGAGGAACAGGTTTATATTTTAATGCATTAATTTACGGACTAGTAAAAATTCCAAACATACCTTTAAAGATTAGGAATCAAATCAGAGTAATGCATTCAAAAATAGGTCAAGATAAGTTTTACAAAAAACTTTTGAAACTTGACCCAACTTCCAAAAATAAAATTAATCCAACGGACCCACATAGATCCATAAGAGCTTATGAAGTAAAATTATATACCCAAAAATCAATTCATGAATGGCACAAAAATACTAAATCTAACTTTCAAAAAAGTGATTTTTATAAAATCTACATTGATTTTCCCCGTATGGAATTGATCGAGAGGATCAATCTCAGATCCAAGGAAATGATTAAAAATGGAGCAATTAAAGAAGTAAAAAATTTTATCAAATTAAAGGTCAGAAAAGACAAAAGTGTTAATAAGGCAATTGGTATCAATGAAATTAAGCAATACTTAAACAATGAAAAGGAATTGGAAGAAATTATTGAAAATATATCAATAAAAACTAGGCAATATGCTAAAAGACAAAGTACATGGTCAAGAGGTAATATGAGTTCTTGGCACAAATTAAAACCAAACGAGTTAAATAATTTTTTAAAAAAAATTTAAATATCTCAATCAAAACTTGACCAATCAGTACAACTTCAGCTAGATTGCGAAATGCCAAAATTATACACAGGAGCAGAAATTGTTTTTAAATGCCTTGAAGATCAAAAGGTAGAACATATTTTTGGATATCCTGGTGGAGCAGTTTTACCAATTTATGACGAACTTAAAAATCACACTTCTATTAAACATATATTAGTTAGGCACGAACAAGGTGCAGGTCATGCAGCCGAAGGATATGCAAGATCATCAGGTAAGCCAGGAGTTGTTTTAGTTACTTCTGGACCTGGCGCAACTAATGTTGTTACTGCGTTAACAGATGCATATATGGACTCGGTTCCTTTGGTTTGTATATCTGGTCAAGTTCCTACACATTTAATAGGAACCGATGCATTTCAAGAATGTGATACTACTGGTATTACTAGGCCCTGCACAAAACATAATTGGTTAGTAAAAGACATAAATAATTTATCAGAAATAATGCATGAAGCATTTAAAGTTGCAACCACAGGAAGACCAGGTCCAGTTTTAGTTGATATTCCAAAAGATATTCAATTTGCAAAAACTAGATATAAAAAACCAAAAAAAGAAAAAAAATTAAATGGAAAATTCAATAATAGTTTTTCCCAAAAACAAATAGATCAATTAATTGAATTATTAAAAAATGCGAAAAAACCAGTTATTTATAGTGGTGGTGGAGTTATTAATTCAGGTCCTAAGGCAAGTGATGCATTACGAGAGTTTGTAGAATTAACAGGATTTCCAATCACATCTACACTTCAAGGTTTAGGCGCATATCCTGGTGATGATAATCAATTCCTTGGAATGCTAGGTATGCATGGAACTTATGAAGCAAATAATGCCATGCATGATTGCGATCTTTTAATAAACATTGGTGCAAGATTTGACGATCGTATCACAGGAAAAATAGATGAATTTTCGCCAAACTCAAAAAAAGTTCATATCGATATAGATCCTTCGTCTATAAATAAAATTATTAAAGTTGATCTTGCTATAGTAGGTGATGTTTCAAAGGTAATCGGTAAAGTAAATAAAACAATCTTGAAGAAAAAAAATGGCCACAGTAAGTCTAATAAATCAAATATTGCTAAGTGGTGGGAACAAATACAAAAATGGAGAGGCAAAGACTCCCTTAATTTTGTAAACAGTAATGATAACATTAAGCCTCAACATGCGGTTCAAAGACTATATGAATTAACAAAAGATAAAGATACTTATGTAACAACTGAAGTTGGTCAGCATCAAATGTGGGCAGCGCAACATTATAAATTTAACAAACCAAATAGATGGATGACATCTGGAGGCTTAGGCACAATGGGCTATGGATTGCCAGCAGCAGTGGGAGTACAAGTTGCACATCCAGAAAAGTTAGTAGTTGATATCGCTGGTGAAGCCTCTGTATTAATGACAATGCAAGAAATGTCCACTGCAGTTCAATACAATTTACCAATTAAAATTTTTATTTTGAATAATCAGTACATGGGAATGGTTAGGCAATGGCAAGAGCTATTACATGAAAAAAACTACTCAGAGAGTTACTCTGAAGCACTTCCTGATTTTTTAAAAATGGCTGAAGCTTATGGCTGTAAGGGAATTAAAGCAGAGAACCCAACTCAGTTAGATGAGAAAATTCAAGAAATGATTGATTATAAAGGCCCAGTTATTTTTGATTGTCATGTTGATCCTAATGAAAATTGTTTTCCAATGATACCTTCAGGAAAACCTCACAATCAGATGATTTTAGGACCCAATGATCAAGAAGACAACAAAATCAAGGGAAAAGGTAAAGCCTTAGTTTAATTATAATGCCAAAGTCAAAATCAGCTTATAGTATAACAACTAAAAAAAAAAAATCCGATACATATATATTTGTAGTATGGGTTGATAATGAAGCTGGAGTACTTGCAAGAGTTGTTGGACTGTTTTCAGGTCGAGGATACAATATAGAGTCTTTAGCAGTAGCAGAGGTTGATGCAGTCAAAAATATTTCTAGAATTACAATTGTTACCACCGGAACACCTCAAGTAATTGATCAAATCAAGCTTCAATTAACTAAATTAGTGCCAGTGCATAAAGTTGCAGAATTTAAAAGAGAAGATAAAAATGTCATATTTAAAGAAATGGCATTATTTAAAATTTCTGGAAAAAAAAAGAAATTGGACAAATGTTTAAATGCTTGTAAAAAATTTGACTTAGTTATTTTAGATGAAACTAAAACATCTAAGGTTATTCAAATAACAGCACTTAGAAGAGAAATTGATAAAATTAGTAAAAAATTAAAACCTTGGGGGCTTATTAGTGCTTCTAGAACCGGGGCTGTTGCGATGACAAGAGGCGCCAAAATATTTAATTAATTATAAAGGAGAAAAAATATGAAAATGTTTTATGAAAAAGATGCCGATGTAGATTTAATTAAAAATAAAAAAATTGCAATTTTTGGTTATGGTAGTCAAGGACATGCTCATGCATTAAATCTTAAAGATAGTGGTGTTAAAGATATTGTTGTAGCACTAAGAGATGGTTCATCAAGTGTGGCAAAAGCCGAGTCTAAGGGATTAAAAGTCATGAATTTATCTGATGCTGCTGCTTGGGCAGATGTGGTAATGATTTTGACTCCAGATGAATTACAGGCAGAAATTTATAAAAATCATATAGAGCAAAGAGTAAAAGAAGGTTCTAGTATTGCATTTGCCCATGGATTAAATGTTCACTATGATTTAATAAAAACAAGAAAAGATTTAGATGTATTCATGGTAGCCCCTAAAGGACCTGGTCATTTAGTTAGAAGTGAATACGAAAAAGGTGGTGGTGTGCCGTGTTTATTTGCTGTACATCAAAATGGATCAGGTAAAGCAAGAGATCTAGCATTATCATATGCTTCAGCTGTTGGTGGTGGAAGATCTGGAATTATTGAAACTACTTTCAAAGATGAAGTTGAAACAGATTTATTTGGTGAACAAACAGTACTTTGTGGTGGATTGGTAGAATTAATGAAAAACGGTTACGAGACTTTAGTTGAAGCAGGTTATGAGCCTGAGATGGCATATTTTGAAACTGTACATGAAGTAAAATTAATTGTGGATTTGATTTATGAAGGTGGAATTGCAAATATGAATTACTCAATATCAAATACAGCTGAGTATGGTGAATACCAATCTGGACCAAGAATTATAAATAAAGAAGAAACAAAAAAAAGAATGAAGGAAGTATTGTCTGATATTCAATCTGGAAAATTCACTAAAGAGTGGATGGATGAATGTAAAAACGGCCAAAAAAATTTTTTAGCAACTAGAGCTAAGTTGGCTGAGCATTCCGTCGAAAAAGTCGGTGCTGAACTTAGAGCTATGATGCCATGGATTGGGAAGAAAAAACTAGTCGATAGTGACAAAAGTTAAATTTAGATAAAGACCCAAAAAGTTATTACAAATATAAGCAAATTTGAACATTTATTTTGCAATCTCACTTATAGATTGTAATATGAATTTTCTATAAAATTTAGTTATGAGCAATAAAGATAGAGTTATAATTTTTGATACTACAATGCGAGATGGTGAGCAATCACCAGGTGCATCCATGAGTTTGGAGGAAAAAATTCAGATAGCAAGAGTATTTGATGAATTAGGAATAGACATTATTGAAGCGGGGTTTCCAATTGCATCTCCTGGAGATTTTGAAGCAGTAACTGAAGTTAGTAAAATTTTAAAAAAATCTATACCCGCAGCATTATCTAGACACTCTAAAAAGGATATTGATAGAGCTTATGAAGCTTTAAAGCATGCTCCAAGATTTAGAATCCACACATTTATTTCAACAAGCCCTCTTCACATGAAGCATAAATTAAATATGTCACCAGAAGATGTTTATGAATCAATTGGGCAACATGTAGCTTATGCAAGAAAACTTACTGACGATGTTGAGTGGTCTTGCGAAGATGGTACAAGAACAGATATGGATTTTATGTGCAAGACCGTAGAACTTGCAATTAAAAATGGAGCAACAACAATAAATATTCCCGATACAGTTGGTTATACAATTCCATCTGAATTCACAAATATTATTGAAACATTATTAAACAAAGTTCCAAATATAGATAAAGCAATTTTATCTACACACTGTCACAATGATTTAGGTTTAGCAGTTGCAAATTCTTTAGCAGGAGTTCAAGCTGGTGCTAGACAAATTGAATGTACGATTAATGGTTTGGGAGAAAGAGCTGGAAATGCAGCACTAGAGGAAGTTGTAATGGCAATTAAAACCAGACCTGACTTAATGCCTTATAATACAGGAATTAATACAACGCTTCTAAGCAAAGCTTCAAAAATTGTATCGAATGCAACAGGGTTTCCAGTACAATATAACAAAGCAATCGTTGGAAAAAATGCTTTTGCTCATGAGGCGGGTATACATCAAGATGGTATGCTTAAAAATAGACAAACTTATGAAATTATGACACCAGAAAGTGTAGGTGTTAAACAAACTTCATTAGTAATGGGAAAACATTCTGGAAGACACGCGTTTAAGGATAAATTAAATAGCTTAGGCT
This sequence comes from uncultured Pelagibacteraceae bacterium, assembly GCA_902617825.1. Classification (GTDB taxonomy): domain Bacteria; phylum Pseudomonadota; class Alphaproteobacteria; order Pelagibacterales; family Pelagibacteraceae; genus Pelagibacter. The sequence continues at coordinate 11,139 of CACMYE010000005.1, forward strand.
ATCCAGATCTAACTGATGATGTTGTTAGTAACGCTTTCGCAAAGTTTAAAGTATTAGCAGACAAGAAAAAACATGTTTATGATGAAGATATTATTGCGCTTATAGATGATAGCCTAATTATTGACAATAAAGTCAATGCAATTAGTCTTAAATCTCTAAAAGTTTTTGCAGGAACTGGTGAACCTCAAAGAGCAGAAATGACTTTAGATGTATATGGTGATATCAAAAAAGCATCAGAAAGTGGAGATGGTCCAGTTGATGCAATTTTTAAATGCATTAAAACTTTATTTCCACATGATGTTAATTTGCAATTGTATCAAGTGCACGCTGTAACTGAGGGAACTGATGCTCAAGCTACAGTAAGTGTTAAAATTGAGGAAAAAGGAAAAACTACGGTTGGACAAGCTGCTGATACAGATACATTAGTAGCATCAGCTAATGCATATATTAATTCTTTAAATAAGATGATTATTAAACGTGGTAAAACAGCTCCAATGGAGCAAGAAAGTCAGAAGGTAAGAGGTATATAAATGGGATTATTTGATAGTGTTAAAAAAATTTGGAGTCAAGATATGGCTATTGACCTTGGAACTGCAAACACACTTGTGGTTTTAAAAGGCAAAGGTGTGGTTTTAAATGAGCCATCTGTTGTTGCTATTGTTGACCAAGGTGGGAAGAAAAATGTCTTAGCTGTAGGTGATGAGGCAAAAACAATGCTAGGAAGAACGCCAGGTAATATCAGCGCAATCAGACCTTTAAGAGATGGAGTTATTGCAGACTTTGTTGTTACTGAAGAAATGATCAAACACTTTATTAAAAAAGTTCACCAAGGCAGTACATTTGCAAATCCTAGAATCTTAATTTGCGTCCCAACAGGATCAACTCCAGTTGAAAGAAAAGCAATTCAAGATAGCGCACTTGCGGCAGGAGCAAGAAGAGTTCAATTAATTGAAGAACCAATAGCAGCAGCTATCGGTGCAGGACTTCCAATATCAGAGGCAACAGGTTCTATGATAGTTGATATAGGAGGTGGTACAAGTGAAATAGCTGTTATGTCTTTGGGTGGATTGGTTTATTCTAAATCATTAAGAGTTGCAGGGGATGCAATGGATGTAGCTATAGTGAACTACATGAGAAAAGAGTATAATTTATTAATTGGTGATACTACAGCTGAAAAAATTAAAAAAGAAATGGGCACTGCAATACCAACTGGAACAAATACTTATCCTGTAAAAGGTAGAGATCTTAGATCTGGTACACCAAAAGAAGTTAATATTACTGAGGAAGATACAGCAGAAGCGTTAAATGACATCATGAAAGAAATGGTAAATGCAATTAAAGATGCATTAGAGAATACACCTCCTGAATTATCTGCTGATTTAGTAGATATGGGCTTAACTCTAACTGGTGGTGGAGCATTATTAAAAAATATTGATAAAAGATTTTCTAAAGAAACAGGTTTACCAGTGCATGTTGCTGATGATCCGTTATCGTGCGTGGCAGTTGGAACAGGTAAGGCTTTGGACCAAGAGGAAACTTTTTCTACTATGCTATCTGAATATTAAGAGATGGCTTCAGGCAGAGACGATTTTGTAATTGCCTTTAGATCGGCCTTTCTAAAAAAAAAAGACAAACAAAAATTCTCATTACTTAGTTTAATTTTATTATCTATTATTGTAATTATTCTAAGTAATATTAATTTCAAACCTATTCAATTAATGAAAATAGGTATTAACGAAATTATTTATAGATTTTCATTTATTATATCTACACCTGAAAATTATTTAAAAAACTTTACACTTAAAATCAATGAACATAAAAATTTATTTGAAAATTATAAAAACATAAAATCAGAACTAAAAAATTTAAAAGAAGAACAAATAACAAATAATTTTTTAAAACTAGAAAATGAAAAACTTAGAAATTTAATTAATGAAAATATAAATTCTGATGAAATATTGGCTAAAGTTTTAATTGATCGAGAAAGTCCTTTTTTAAAATCAATTATTTTGAACAAAGGAACAAAGGATAAGGTGAAAATGGGAATGGGTATACTTGATGGAGTATATCTAGTTGGCCAAATAATTGAGGTTAATTATACAAATTCTAGGGCTTTATTATTATCTGATCTTAATAGCAAAATACCTTCAGTTTTGGCGCCACAAAATATTCAAGCAGTAATTTCAGGTACTGGAAAAAATTATGGAATAATTGAGCACACTAAAGATGATATAGAGGAAGAATTGAAAGATAAGTATGCAATAATTTATACTTCAGGACTTGGAGGCCTTTTTAAACCTGGCATTCCAATTGGAAAAATTTCTAAAGATACAAATAATAAGGTAGAGTTTTTTTCAGATTTTACTCAACTAGATTATGTAAAAATAATATCATTTACTTTTGGAGATAAAAAATAATGGCATCTCTAAACAAAAGTACTTTTGTAAGAGCATTTGCATCTTATTTACCTTTTATAATTTTGTTTATTTCTGTTTTTAATGAATTTGATTTTAATTATTTAAAAATTGAAAATTTTTCATTCAATTTCGTATACATCCTGGTTTTTTATTGGACCTTAAGAAATCCTGAAAGCCTTGGGTATTTATCGATATTTTTGGCAGGGATTGTAAATGATGTCGTTATAGGTACTCCTATCGGAATAAGTAGTTTATGTTATTTGATACTATGTGCAGTTACAGCCTACATAAGAAATATTACCTTAAGCCCAAACTTTGTTAAGGATTGGTTTTCATTGTTATTTACAATGGTCTTAATCAATTCCATTCAAGTTATTATATTAGACTTGATATTTTTGATAGAAATTAGCTATATCAGCTATATCGTTAATACTGGATTTACGTTTCTATTTTATCCGGCATTTTTTTTAATGTTTAATGTGTTAAGCCAAATAATTTACCAAAAAAAACATGATTAAAGAGAACTTAGGGATCAGAAAATCAGATATAATAAACAGAAGAATGTTTATCATTGGTGCTGCAAAAATAGTTGTTTTTGCAGGAATTGTTGCCCGACTATTTTCACTTCAAATAAATGAAAATAAAAAATATCTTACACTTTCTGATAAGAATAGAATTAGAGAATGGAAACTTCCACCTACAAGAGGGAATATAGTTGATTACTTTGGTAATACAATTGCAGGCAACTTAAAAGTTTATCAACTACATATTATACCCGAACAAGTTGAAAATTTTAATTATCTATTATTAAGATTGAAAACACTTTTAAATTTAAGTGATAAAAAAATTCAGAAAATAATAAAATTAAAAAACCAATTAAAACCCTGGGATAGTATAATTGTATCTGAAAATTTAAGTTGGAGCCAATTCTTAAAGGTTAATAATTATTTATATGATTTGGTTGGGGTAAAACCTGTAATGACTATTTCAAGAAATTACCCATTTAGCGAAATATATACTCATGTTTTAGGTTACGTAAGTCAGCCAAATGAAGAGGAAATATTAGAAAATGAAATAGTGAAAGAAAGATTCGTTCCAGGTATGAAAATTGGAAAGCTAGGATTGGAGAAAACGCTTGAGAAACAACTTATAGGAACTAATGCGATTCAAAGGTATGAGGTCAACGCTTATGGAAAAAGAATTAATCAACTTGAATATCAAAAAGGACTTCAGGGCAATAAAATAAGATTAACAGTAGATACAGAAGTACAAAAACTCTCTGCTCAATTACTCTTGAATAAGGCTGGATCAATCAGTGTGATGGATATTTATACTGGAGACATAATTGCTATGTACTCTTCACCTTCTTACGACCCAAATTTATTTTTATTTGGTATCAGTCAGGATGAATGGCAACTCATTAGAAATAATCCCCTAAAACCATTGATTAATAAAACTCTTTCTGGGCTCTATTCGCCCGGCTCCACAATAAAGCCTATCGTAGCACTTTCTGCTTTGGAAAATAATATTGTTAATCCCAATTTTAAGGTCAAGTGCACTGGTAAAACAGAATTATATGGCCAAACGTTTCATTGTTGGAAGGAAAAGGGACATGGATTTGTAAGTTTAAATAATGCAATGAAACAATCTTGTGATACTTATTTTTATGAAGTTGCAAGGCTATTAGGTGTCGATCGATTAAATTTGACAGCTAAAAAATTTGGTTTAGGGGAAAAAGTATTGGGAGAATATTTTGATAATGAAAAAAGTGGTTTATTCCCAAATACAAATTGGAAAAAAAATAATCTTGGAAGAGGATGGGTATTAGGGGAGACCTTAATTACAGGAATTGGACAAGGATACACACAAACCACACCTCTTCAATTATGTTTAATGACTGCTCAAATTGCAAATGGTGGATATAAAATTAAACCTAAGATTATAGTTAATGATGATCCATTAAGTTTAGAGGATGCAAAAACTTCAATGGGGCTTCAGTCTCTGCAAACACCTAACATAAAACTATTTAACGATCCAAAAAATATTAAAATAGTTCAAGAAGCAATGTTTAGCTCTACAAACGAACGATATGGAACTTCTTACAGATCCAGAATTGACGATCCGAAATATCAATTTGCAGGTAAAACTGGAACTGCTCAGGTTAAAAGAATAAGTAAAAGAGAAAGGGAACTTGATCTAAAATTAGAACAAATACCTTATAAAGATAGAGATCATGCACTTTATGTTGCTTATGGTCCATATAAAAATCCAAGATATGCATTAAGTATAATTGTTGAACACGGTGGTTCAGGCAGTAAAGCTGCTGCTCCAATGGCAAAAGAATTGTTTAAATTAATAATTGATAGGGACGAAATTAGAGACAAGCAATCTAACTTCGAAAATATAAATATATAATGTATCAAAGAGATAGATTAAATTCAGAACTTTCATTTTTTCAAAAAATTAGAGAAATAGACTACATACTATTGATTTGTATTATTTTATTATCAATAACAAGTTTACTTGTGATGTACTCAACAGATGGTGGTGAGATTCTATACCATACCAAAAGTCATTTTAGTAAACTGGTAGTTTTTTTTCCTCTAATGATTTTAATTGCATTTTTCAACATTAGACATTGGCATACTTTTGGATATATATTTTACTTCGTAATAATTCTTTTATTATTGTATGTTTCTTTTTTTGGTCTAAAATCATCAGGATCACGGAGATGGATGGATTTATATTTATTTGTTTTACAACCATCTGAGTTAATGAAAATCGCAATTATTCTATGTCTTGCAAAATACTATCATCGAATAAAAATTGAAAATGTAAATACTTTTACAAGTATCATGCTAGTTTTAACAATTATACTAGTGCCAATTATACTGGTAATTTCCCAACCTGATCTTGGAACTTCGGTATTAATTGCACTAAGTGGTTTAATAATTTTGTGGTTAGGGGGAGTAAAAGTTAAATATTTTGTATATTCATTTATAACTTTTCTTATTTCTTTACCTTTCATTATCTCATTTTTAAAGCCCTATCAAAAACTTAGAATATTAACATTTTTAGATCCAGACAGAGATCCTTTAGGAGCAGGTTACCAAATTATCCAGTCTAAAATTGCAATTGGATCAGGTGGATTAGAAGGTAAAGGATTTTTAAAAGGTACACAAAGTTATCTGGATTTTTTACCAGAAAAACATACGGATTTTATTTTTACTTTATTTTCAGAGGAATTCGGCTTTATAGGGTCTGTTGGTCTTTTAATTCTTTACACAATAATAATATTTAGAATTATTCGTATTGGAGCATTATCAAGAAGTAATTTTTCCAAATTATTTTGTTTTGGTTTTGCCTTTTCTATTTTTATTTATATCGTAGTAAACCTATCAATGGTTTTAGGCTTACTCCCAATTGTTGGTTCCCCTTTACCTATCATGTCATATGGGGGCTCTTCAATGTTAGCTACCATGATAGGTTTCGGTATTGTTTTGAGTGCCAAAATTAATCGCAAACAAACAATTGCTTAATATTACATTTATAACTTGCATAATTTGTCACTCTTAATTTCTTATTGATTGATTGTATAAGAAGTAATGAGTAAAAATATTAAAATAGGAATAGTGGGCGCTGGTATACAGGGAGTTTCCAATGCTTTGTTTTTACAAAAAAAAGGTTTTCAAGTATCTATTTTTGACAGAGATAATCCAGGTGCTCAAGCTGCATCTTACGGAAACGCAGGACATTTTTCTCCATATGCTTCTGTTCCAATTAACAGACCAGATGTATTAACAGACGTACCTGCAATGCTTATGAGTTCCTCTGGTCCATTAGCATTAAAATGGAACTATGTTCCCAAAATGATTCCATGGTTTTTAAAATTTATCATGAACTCAACAACTAATAAAATGATGCATACAGCAAAAAATATGCATCAACTTTTAGATCTAGCTTTGCCAGCATATGATGAATTGTTTGATGAAATAGATTTAGAAGGTTTAGTTGAGAAAAAAGGAATTTTATATATTTGGAATGATCAAAATTTAAAAAGTAGAGAGCTTGAAATAAATGTGAGAAAGGAATTGGGTGTTGAGCAGCAATTAGTTAACAAAGCTGAAATTCATGATTTAGAACCAAATATTAAATCAATTTATCACGCAGGAGTTTACTACCCTTATGCGAGACATGCTCGTAATCCAAAAAAAATACTTTTAAAGCTATTTGATTTATTTTTGAAAAAAGGCGGTAAATTTAACAAAGTTAATGTTCAAAATATTAATTTTGACGAAGAAAAACCTGTTTTGAAAACTGATACCCAAAATTATATTTTTGATAAAGCAGTAATTGCATGTGGTGCATTTTCAAAAAAATTGACTGATAACTTCGGTGAAAAAATACCTCTAGATACAGAAAGAGGTTACCATGTTCATTTTAAAAATTGTGATCATTTACTAAGTAGACCAGTAATATTTTCAAATCGTGGTTTTGGTATTACTCCAATGCAACAGGGTTTAAGAGTAGTAGGAACCGTAGAGTTTGGTGGTCTGGATAATCCCTTATCAAAATCAAGAGTAAAAAATTTAATCGATAATGCAAAATATATGTTAGGGGATCTACCTGAACATGAGGATGAGTGGTTAGGTTTTAGACCTACACTTCCTGATTTTTTACCAGTTATGGGTCCCTCTAAAAATTATAAAAATATCTATTATTGCTTTGGACACCATCATTTAGGATGGACTTTAGGGCCAATATCTGGGAAGATTGTTTCAGGTATGATTGCTAACGAAAATACTAATTTAGATTTAAAACCATATAGTTCGCTTAGATTTAATTAGGTGAGCCAAAATATTAAAGCTTACTTTATGGTGGTTTGCGCCACATTGTTTTGGGCTGGCAATTTTAATATTGGAAAATTTGCATTTATAGAGAGCATATCCCCATTTACCCTTGCATTTTTAAGATGGCTTCTTGTTTGGATTATATTAATGCCATTTACTTATAAAGAAATTTATAATTTAAAAAAAATAATATTTAAAAATTTTAAATTATTATTTTTATTAGGACTGACTAGTGTGTTTTTATTTACTGCTCTTACTTATAAGGCACTAAATTATACACAAGTAATAAATGCATCGCTTTTTAACACTGCAATACCAGCTACAATTATTTTGGCTTGTTTTTTACTTAAAATAGAAAAAACAAATATTTTTCAGTTATCTGGTCTGTTAATTTCAACACTAGGAATTTTAGTAATCATTACTAAACTTGATTTAAACATATTACTTTCGCTAGACTTTAATACTGGAGATTTATTTATGATTGCAGCAATTATTTCCTGGGGAGTTTACTCTGCTTTTTTAAAAAAAAGGAATTTTCAAATTTCCTTACTCGCACTTGTTCAAATCATTTGTACATTTGGACTATTAATGCTTGCACCTGCTTTTTTAATTGAATTAAACCAAGGATATTCAGTCGATATAAATTTAAACATGATTTATATTTTACTTTATGTAGCAATTTTTCCAAGCATTGGATCTTATTATTGTTGGGCAGGAGCAGTATCAATTATAGGGCCCAATAGGTCAGGAATATTTTTATCATTAATCCCTTTATTTAGTACGATTTTTGCAATGATATTTTTTGATGAAAAATTTTTATTTTATCATTTAATTGGAGCCATTTTAATTATATTAGGTTTATTTTTATCTAACAAAAAAATAATAAATGCTTAAAGTTGCTATTTTAGACGATTATCAAAATGTTGCTCAACAGTTTGTAGATTTAGAAAAATTATCTGGAAAATACGAATTTAAAGTTTTTAGTACGCCTTTTACAGATGAGGCAGATGCTTTAGAGCAATTGTTGGATTTTGAGGCATTATTGATAATGAGAGAGAGAACACCAATAACTAAAAACTTAATTGATAATTTAAGTAGTTTAAAATTTGTTATTACCAGTGGATTAAGGAATAAATCAATTGATTTAGAGGCTGCAAAAAAAAGAAAAGTAATTGTTTGTGGAACAGATATAAATAAAAATCCAACTCCGGAACTAACCTGGGCACTTATTCTAGGTTTGGCTAGAAATTTAAAGGAAGAGTTTGACAATATGTATCAAGGATACTGGCAAACAACAGTGGGTGTTGAACTAAAAGGTAAAATTTTAGGCTTAGTCGGTTTAGGAAGGGTTGGATCACAGGTTGCAAAAATTGGAAAAGCATTTGGTATGCAAGTTATGGCGTGGAGTGAAAATTTAAATCTTGATACTTGTAAAGAGTTAGATGTGCTTCCATGCAGCAAAGATGACTTAATAAAAAATTCTGATTTTTTATCTATCCATGTTCAAGGCGGTGAAAGATATAAAGATTGTATTACAACTAAAGAATTTGATAATATGAAAAAAACATCCTTTATCATTAATACTTCTAGAGGAGAAATTATTAATGAAGATGATTTAGTTATTGCATTATCAACTAATGTAATTGCTGGTGCAGGTATTGATGTATACGAAAAAGAACCACTACCAGAAAACAATAAATTAAGATTTCTACCCAATGCACTACTAACTCCTCATATAGGTTATGTTACTGCAGAAAATTATAGTACTTTTTATAATCAAATGATTGAAGGTTTAGAGGCTTGTGTTAATGGAAAGCCTATACGAGTAATAGAGTAGTAATGGAACTTCCAGTTGTTAATCATGAAGATTATTTTGCAAAAATTGGAGATGATCATAAATTTCCAATTAATAAGTTTGGTGAATTAGCTAATTATTTAATTAAAAATAAAATAGTAGAAAAGTTTCATAAGCCTTATCCTTGTTCAGTTGAAACTTTAAACTACGCACATTCTAAAGAATATATTTTTGATATTAAAAATAAAACATTAAGCAAAGATGGTGTAAAAAAAATAGGATTTCCTTTGGTTGACAGTGTGGTCCGAAGATCACTCATTGCAACAGGTGGAACAGTTCTTGCTTCAAAACTTGCTATTAATTATGGAATAGCTTGCAACACTGCAGGAGGTAGTCATCATGCAAATTATAATGGTGGAGCTGGATATTGTGTATTTAATGATGTTGCAGTTGCGGCTCATTATTTAATAAATAGAGGTCTGGCTAATAAAATTCTTATAGTTGATTTAGATGTACACCAAGGAAATGGAAACTCAGATATATTTAAAGAAAATAGGAATGTCTTTACATTCAGTATGCATTCAAAGACAAATTATCCGGCTAAAAAATCAACTAGTGATCTAGATGTTGAGCTAGAAGATAATTTGGAAGATCAAAATTACATAAAAACTCTAAAACATTATTTAATAGAGTTAAATAAAGAGAATTTTGATTATGTTTTCTATATTGCAGGCGTAGATATTCATTTTAACGATAGATTAGGGAAATTAAAAATATCAGATATGGGAATAAGATTAAGAGATGAGTTGGTTATTGAGAATTTTATCTCAAAAAGAATACCTTTTTGTGGCGTTTTAGGTGGTGGATACAATAAAGATTTCAATAAATTAGTGGAATTACATTCAATGTTACATCAATCATGTGCTAAATATATTTAATTATGCCAAAAAAAATTAATCAAAATTTAACTGCAGAACAAAAACTAATTTTATTTGAAGAAGGCACTGAACTTGCAGGAACTAGTGAGCTTAACCACGAAAAAAGAGAAGGAAGTTTTCATTGTGCAAACTGTGGAGTAAAACTCTTCGAGTCTAAAACAAAATATGAAAGTGGTTCTGGCTGGCCCTCATTTTATGAATCCTTACCTGACGTATTTGAAACAAAAACAGATCATCACATAGGTTATGCTAGGACCGAATATCACTGTAAAAATTGTGGTGGACATCATGGTCACATTTTCGAGGATGGACCAAATCCTACAGGGAAAAGGTATTGTAACAACGGAGTTTGCTTAATTTTTAAGCCAAAATAAAAAAATAAATACCTAAATTGGGTTTATTTTTTATTTTTAATATAGATTAATTTTGTTAAACAATGAATTCATGAAAAAAACTTTAGTTTTACTTTTTACATTAGTGTTTATCTTTAACAGTCAGGCTGAAGATATATCAAAAAAAATTGCAGAAGTAACAAGTGAATATATTACAAATTTAATTCCAGGAGATGGAACAACAGAAGTGAGTATTCAATTAAGAGAAAACTATAAACCTGATTTTAGCATTTTAGGTGTAAGAGAATTAAATAAAGCTAATAATGAAAATACATTTATACAGTTCTCTTTATTTAATACTGAAAAAATGAATGATGAAAGATATGTTGGAAATCTTGGAGTCGGTAAAAGATTTTTAAGTAATAATAATTATACACTTACGGGATTTAACGCATTTTTAGATTACGATCATTATGGAAATACTCGAATTAGTTTCGGTGGTGAGATTAAAAATGCTGTAACGGGATTAACTTCCAACTATTATAAAAAAGTTGAAAATGGTAGTGCTGATGAAGAAGTTTTAGATGGCTATAACATCGAACTTTCTTCTCAAGTTCCATACTTGCATTGGGCAGATATTTTTTATGACACTTACAAATGGGATGGTGTTGCAAGAGACGATATTAAAGGTTCAAAAATTGGGGTAGACTTAATCTTAACACCCCATTTAGCTATTGAAGCTGCTTATGATGATAAAAATAAAAAAGGATTAGAAGATGAATGGTATGCAAAAATTTCGTTTGTTCATCCCCCTAGAGAAGGTGCCACCGCTCAAGATGGAGTGAGCAGCGATATTTGGAAAAAAGAAAAAGATATGTCAGGTGAAATGCTAGCTAAAGTAAAAAGAAATAATAAAATTATGGTAGAGTTTAAAGGTTTATCAACAATTTCAAGAGCAGATTAATTATGAAAAAGTTAAAATTTTTATTTATTGTTTTATTTTCATTATTAATAAACAATTTTTCTTTAAATGCAGCTGAAGTAAAAGGCGATGCTGATGTTTATAAAGTTATAATGCATAAAGTTGAATTATGTACAGGCCATACAGCGGGTGATTTTGATGATACTTCTTCGTCTACTACACAATGTCAAAATGCAGTTGTAATTGGAGAAAGTACAGCTGGCGTAGAAGTTGACATAGCATCAGTAAGTGCTGGAGCTGTTGCAGGTAGTTTTGGAAATCCTGCATTACTTCCATTGGGAGAAACATATACTCACGCAAGGTTCCATATTAATAGAAAAATGACTCTTAGAACTGCTGCAGCGATTGATACTACTGAGAGCGATGATACAGATAATTGTGTAACTATTACTACTACAGATGCAATGTATGGTTCAGGTGAAGACGCATCTAGAACAGAAGCAAATAGAAAATATACACACAAACCTGCAGTTGCTGAAGGTGGAACTAGAGCTGAAATGACTTTGTACATGACTAATGGAAAACAACAAGGTGAGACAAGTGGAAATGATGAGTTTAAACAATGTAAAGATGCTACATGCACTAATGCGGAAGTAGATGATGCGGGTTGGAATTATCCTGCTGTTGCAAGCCAATTAGTTTCGGCAGTTGCAATGCAAACTATGCGAGACACGGTTTCTAGTGATCAAGTTGCATTAATTTATGCTTTGTCTTCACCATATACAGTTGGCTTAATTTCACCAACTATTGATATGGCTTTTGGAACACAAGATTCTATTGTAGCTGAAGAAGTTAGTAATGATGCAGGTGCTGGAGTTTGCAGATTTTCAATTGACGAACCAGTAGTTACAATTACTATAAAATAATTTATTTAAGCAGATCCATTAACTTATTTTCTTTTTCGAGAGCTCTTGTTTCATCATAACCACCAATGTGATGATCATCAAAAAAAATTTGAGGAATAGTTCTTTTACCATTAGCTTTTTTAATCATTTCATCCATAGCTCCCTCAACTTTAGATATATCTATTTCATTAAAAGGTACGTTATTTCTTGCAAATAATCTTTTAGCTGCTTCGCAATAATTACAGAATGGACCTGTGTACATTGTAATTTTTTTCATTATTTACAAATAGTCACTTTTTTTTATTTTACTAGTAATTTCTTTTCTTGAATATTCAAATTTTTTTCTGTGTTTTATACTTTTTTGATTAACTCTTTTTCTCCACAATCTAAAAGAAGATGGTTTTATAGATCTTCTCATAATCTTGATTACTTCAGATTCTGTTTTTCCAGTTTTTTTTTCTATTTCCTCGAAAGTAATTCTGTCAGCCCAGGCTGCCCAAATAACCCAATCTGGGTCAGTTATGTCTGGTTCAGGATTTTTGACTCTGGTGACTGGAATGCGACCTTTTTTTTTCATAAACCCTTTATAATTGAAATAAAAATTTAATGCATTTTTTTTGGTGTTTGATATTATTTACTAGATAGTCCTTCTTAGCCATCTTTAGCTCCCGGTTTTTAAGGACTATCTTTAAAATGCTTCCCCTTAATTATTTTTTATTTTTACAAATAATTCTTTTTTTATTTATTACCCCTGGACCACCAAGGATCGTGATTGTTTCATATTCTATGAATTATGGGGTTCAAAAATGTATTTGGACTGCATTTGGAGATATTACAGCAAATATCATTCAAGCTACTTTAGTAATTTTTGTTATTGGATCTTTTTTTTCAGAAAACTCAAACTTTCTTAATATATTTAAATGGATAGGCGTTGCGTATATTTTATATCTAGCATTTGATATTTATAATTCCAGACCTAAAGAAATTAGCTCAAGTAAAGAATTTTCAAAAAGTTTCTTTTCATTTTTTAAAGATGGCTTTCTAGTTGCTGGAACTAGTCCAAAGGCTTGGATGTTCTTCCCGCTAATTTTTCCACAATTTATTAACTTTAATGAGAATTATTTAATTCAATTTTTAATTTTAATTACAACTTATGTTGTTTTAGATTTTTTATCTCTGATTGGTTACGCTTTACTTGCACAAAAGCTTGTTAATTGGATTAATACAAAACCACGAACAATTAATACAATTTCTGCGGGTGTATTAGTAATTATTGCAGTAATTATCGTTGTTACTCAACAATACTAAGCAATAAAAAGGTCTTTATTGCCACTTGCAATTACGTCAGTTTCTTTATTAAATTAATTATTAATTAATAACTAGAGGAATAAAAATGAAAATAAATAAACTAATATTAAGTTTTATTTCTGCAGCCGTAATTTTATTATCAACTTCGGTCGTATCTTTTGCGAAGGTTGTAGGAGATAAAATTGTTTTAGGTGCAGCAATTTCATTAACTGGTAAATACTCTTCTAATGGTGTTCATACTCAAAATGGTTACAACATGGCCGTTGACAGAATTAACAGCATGGGTGGAGTTAAAGTTGGTGGTAAAACTTATAAGTTTGACATTATCTATTATGATGATGAGTCAAACCCAAAAAGAGCAGCTCAACTTGCTGAAAGATTAATTTCACAAGATGGCGTTGAGTTTATGCTTGGTCCATACAGTTCAGGATTAACTAAAGCAATAGCCCCAGTCACAGAAAAGTATGGTGTTCCAATGGTAGAAGCAAATGGTGCATCTAGATCCTTGTTTACAAAAGGTTACAAATATCTATTTGCAGTTTTAGCTCCTGCTAACTTATATCTTGATGTTGCTATAGATTTAGCGGTTGAAAAGAATAATGGAAAAGGAGTAACTGTTGCAATGGCATTTGAACAGGATGCTTTTTCTCAAGACGTAAGACTTGGAGTATTAGATGCAATTAAGAGAACTGGCTCTAAAAAAGTAATCGATGATAAATTGCCAAAAGAGTTAAATGATATGGCGGCGACTTTAGTAAAAGTGAAGCAAATGAAACCAGATGTTTTAGTTGTTTCAGGTCATACAAAAGGTGCTCTGACTGCTATAAGACAAATATCTGAAATGAAGGTAGATGTTCCAATGTTGGCTATGACACACTGCGATGCAGCTAAATTATCAAAGCAACATGGTAAAAACTCACAATATGCTTTATGTGCTTCTCAGTGGCACAAAACACTAACTTATAAAGATGACTTCTTTAAAGATGGTATGACTTATGATGCAGACTTTACTAAAGAGTTCGGTTACGCACCACCATATCAAGCAGCAGAGTCATCTGCCGCTCTATTGGTCTTTAAAGATGCATTTGAAAGAGCAAATTCTTTTGATCAAAAGAAAGTAAGAGACGCTCTTGCAGCTACCAACATGCAAACTTTTTATGGAAACATAAAATTTGCACCAGGTGGTCAAAATGTTGATAAGCCAATGGTGCTTTTCCAAGTTATGTGTGATGATGGAGGAAAATGTGAAAACAAAGTTGTTGCTCCAACTAAATGGGCTTCAGCTAAATTGATTCACCCAATTCCTTCGTGGTCTAAAAGATAAACAAATCTATAAATACCCCCTAATATAATATATATAGGGGGTATTTTTTTATAGGATTCATTATGGATTTCATGGTCTTCCAATATCCAATGATTTCTGTTCAAGCATGTTTGGATGGAATATTACTTGGAATTTTATTTGCATTGATTGCTTATGGTATGGCGCTTCAATGGGGAGTAATGAATATAATTAATATTGCTCAAGGAGATTTGGTTATTCTAGGAGGATACATTGCTTATTTCATGTATCTTTACGGAATTCACCCTGCATGGGGAGTTATTGTGTCACCAATTATAATGTTTTTTGTAGGTATAGCAATTTACAAACTTGTAATTAATAAAGTCGTCGATAGAGATTTATTTATTTCTATTTTAGCTACATTTGGAATAAGTATTTTGTTCATGCAATTAATGAACTTTGCATTTGGAGCCGACGTTGTTCTTGCAAACTCAGATTATGGAACAACTATGTTATTTAATAATAATGTAGTGTTGCCAAACTCAAAAATATTCTCAGCTTTTATAAGCATTTTATTTGCAATTTGTCTGGTAATTTACATGAAAAAATCTAAGCTTGGTCGCGCCATCAGAGCTACCGCTCAAAATGCAAGAGCAGCAAAGATTTTAGGCGTCGACACAGAAAAAGTTTATGCAGCAACTTTTGGAATTAATGCAGCTCTTTGTGGAGTTGCCGGAGCACTAATTTCAATTACTTTTACAATTCACCCTTATATGGGACTTCCTTATACAATTAGATCTTTCATGATTGTTATTGTTGCAGGATTAGGAAATTTACCTGGTGTTGCAATGTCAGGAATGGGTTTAGGTGTATTTGAGGAATTTGCAGATTACATACTTGGCACTGAATTTAGAATTGGATCAGTATTTTTACTTTTAGTTTTAATTCTAGTTTATAGAAGATTTAAACTTTCAAGAAAAAGAGAATATTTAAAATGATAAGAAAAATTATACTTTTAATTTTATTTTCACTATTTGTGTCATCGACAGTTCTTGCTTGCGAAGGTCGTGAAATAAAGAAAAGTGGATTTTTATACTATAAGGACGGCAAAGGTAAATTTATTGAAGGTTATGACATTGAAAATCCTCAAGATAAAATAATTATGGTTTTTAATCGTGGATCATGGCATGTAAAAAAAGGTTCTCGTTTTTGTATTCAAAAAAACAATAGTATGCAAAGTGTATTAGCCCAACTTTCAGGAACAATTATAGATGGTAAAGAATTAGTTGTTTGGATTAATATGGAATTATGGAAAGCTGGTCTTTATACACATGAAAACAAATGTGTAAAAGGTGAGCATATGTATAAGGGTAAAAAATTATATTTTACTCCACCATATTGGAAATGTATGTGGGGACCACCAACTTATATAAAAAAAGTAAAAACCTCTAAAGATGATATTTTACAAGTTCCAGAATATGTTAGTAATTTTCCCTTAAAAAATAGAGCAGCAATAAATAGTGCAATTGCGGATATATTTGTTGAAAAAGGAACACCAAGAAACCAACTTTTTATTTCAGGCCATTCATGTGGGGGTATTGGAAGTTTAAGAATGGAGGCTGTGTTTCCAGAAGTTTATAATGCTGCAATTTCTCTTAATCCGAATTGTTGGGATAATATTGATAATGATTTAATGAGAGAGTTTCAGTTAGATGAAATAAGAGGTGCAGAAAAATTAGACGCTTTAACTTTCCATGGAGAAATGGATGGAGCAAGTAGCTATTTAGGAATTTCAAGTTATATGAGGTGGATTGGAGATAAGCCTGGTGCTGAATGGGTTGAACTTCCAGTTCACAACAGTCCAAATGGAAAGGAATTTATAATTAATGGAGTAGAATGCAAAATAAAATATAGAATGAACAGTGGTTGGAAAATAAAGCATAATTGGGATTACGGCCATAAATCGAAAGCTTGGACTGTAGTAGATCCTAAAGAAAAAGCTGAAATGAAAAAAAAAGCTGCTGGACACAATATTGCATCTGACATGTGTTTTACGCCTTATCTAGAGGACATCAAAAAATTTATAGCAAAAAAATTATAATATTATGAATAGAAATAATTTAATTTTATATATTGGAATATTAATTTTTGGTATTGCCGCTCCATTTATATTTCCAGCTTTTAAAGTACAACTATCAATTCTTTGTGTTT
Source organism: uncultured Pelagibacteraceae bacterium (assembly GCA_902617825.1). GTDB lineage: Bacteria > Pseudomonadota > Alphaproteobacteria > Pelagibacterales > Pelagibacteraceae > Pelagibacter. Next base: position 28,099 of record CACMYE010000005.1, read on the forward strand.
TAATAGTTTTAGCAACTACATGGAATATTCAAGGTGGTGAAATGGGCTATAATTCATTTGGTAATATTTTATTTTATGGACTTGGGATGTATCTATGTGCTTCCGTGCAAGTTGGAATGTTTTTTCCATTAGCAGAGTGGACAGAAAGTGGTGGTGAGAAAACATTTGTACACACTCCTGCACAATTTTTTCAGGGAATGGCTGTTGGATTAATTGTTGCTGCAGTTGTACCAACTATTGTAGCAGGTTTAATTGGATATTCTATTTTAGGACTTAGAGGACATTATTTTGCAATTTGCACATTAGGATTAGGAGTAGCGGCAGGGGAGATTTCAGGAGGAATTGAAATCATTGGAGCTGGACAAGGTTTCACTACACCACCATTTCCCAATGTTGGATCTTTAGATTCGAGAGGTGAATTTTTCTATTTCTTAAGTTTTTTTGTTTTAGTACTGACTTTCATAGCTGTGAGAGGAATTTACTCAACTAGATTTAAATTAATACTAAATGCAATTAGAGATAATGAAGATAAAGCTGAGGCTATGGGAATTGAAACGATGAAGTATAAAATAGTTGGTTGGATGATATCAGCTTTCTTTTGTGGTCTTGCAGGAGGGATCATGGGAGGTTTAGTTGGATATATTGACTCAACAGACGTTGCATTTGACGGAAGAGAGATGGGAGTTTTCATGGTTTTAATGGCAATCTTAGGAGGTAAAGGAACTCTTTGGGGACCAATAATTGGCGCAACTGTGTTTCATATCTTTAAAGAGGGTTTTTGGACATTCTTTTTAGGTTGGCAGTATGTTGCTCTTGGAGTTTTAATTGTAGTAATAGTTATTTATTTCCCAGAGGGGATAATGGGATGGTTAAGAGAAAAATATCCAGAGAGATTTGGTGAAGTAGTTGATGAGAAAGATCGTAAAGCACAGGTAGAACTTAAATGAGTATTTTAGAAGTAAGTAACGTAAGTAAATCATTTGGTGGGGTTAAAGCGAACGTTGACATATCAATGAATGTTGAAAAAGGTAGAATTGTTGGATTAATTGGTCCTAATGGATCCGGTAAAACAACATTATTTAATTCGATAGTTGGGACATACCCAATTGATAATGGTTCAATCAAGTTTAACGATAAGGAGGTTTCAGAACTCCCAGTACCAGTTATCGCAAAACTTGGATTGTTAAGAACTTTTCAACAAACTCGAATTTATGGAAAGCTTAATTGTGTAGAAAATATGCTTATTAGTCACAAAGGCAGTGATGAAAGTTTAATGAAAATCTTTTCAACAATTCCTAAAGAACTAACAGAAAAAGCAGAAAATTTATTAAATTTTGTTGGTTTATATCAAAAAAGAAATTTGAGAGCAGGTGATCTATCTTTTGGACAGCAAAAATTATTAGAACTAGCGATGGCATTAATGAATGAGCCAGAAATGCTATTATTAGATGAGCCAACGGCTGGGATTAATCCAACATTAATTAATGGAATTATAAATAGGTTAATTAAAGTTAACCAAGATTTTGGAATTACTCTTTTAGTTATAGAGCACAATATGAGAGTAATCATGCAACTGGCTGAAAATATTTTCTGTTTAGCACATGGAAAAATGTTGGCAAATGGTACGCCTGACGAAATTAAAAACGATAAACGTGTAATAGACGCATATTTAGGGGCTCAATAATGTCAAATCAATATGAAGTATTAGGAAAAGCTCCAGGCCCAGAAGATTTAAAAAAACTATCACCAAATGAAATACATTTAACAATTAAAGGTTTAAATGCTGGTTATGGAAAAATGGAGATTTTGCATAATTTCGATTTATTTGTAAACAAGGCACAATCTTTATGTTTAATAGGTCCAAACGGAGCAGGAAAATCAACAATACTGCATTCTATCTATGGGTTTACTAATATATTTTCAGGCCAAATAGAAATTGATGGTAAAGAAATTACAAACCTAACACCAGCAGAAAAATTAAAATCTGTTGGTATAGCTTATATACTTCAAGATAATTCAGTTTTTCCAGATATGACAGTTGAGGAAAATTTACTAATGGGTGGATATATTAAAGAAAATACCGATGAGTCATATCAAGAAGCTGAAAGAATCTTCGAAAAATATGAAAGATTAAGAAATAGAAGAAATCAACCTGCTAAAGTTTTATCAGGTGGAGAAAGAAGATTGTTAGAAATTTCAAGAGCCCTTGTGATGAAACCATCAGTTTTATTAGTTGACGAACCCTCGATCGGATTAGAACCGAGATATATTGATATGGTTTTTGAAATTTTGAGAGATCTTCAGGAAAATGAAAAAAAGACAATCATACTTGTCGAACAAAACGCTAAAAAAGGACTAGAGTTTGCAGATATCGGATACGTCTTAGTATCTGGGGAAACTGCAATTGCCGGCAAAGGAGACGATTTACTTAAAAATCCTGATGTTGGTAGACTATTCCTTGGTGGCTAATGATTAATAAGCAGTTTTTCTTTAAAGGTTATAAATCAATTCTAGCTCCTGATAGTCCAGCAATAGCCTTAGGATGTTGTTTCATAGCTATAGGAGCTTTACTTAAAAATTTAGGCTTTAATATTCAGGAAAGTATATTTTCTACAATGTTAACTTACGCTTTGCCAGGATCATTAGTTATGGCAGAGTCTCTATTAGTTGGAGCATCATTACTAAATATTTTTTTAGCAGTTTGGTTTGTAAATGCGAGGCTTTACCCTATGGCAGTTTCTTTGTTTCCACTAATGATGCATAAAAATCAGCCTAAGTGGAAATATTATTTTTCATGCCATTTCATTGCTGTATCAGCATGGTTAATTATGAAAAGTAACTATAAGACTGTTCCCAAAGAACAAAGAATTGATTATTGGATTGGCATAGGTAGCGCAACTTGGAGTGTTGCAGTTTTAGGTACTTTTATAGGATTTTATTTTTCAGAGTATTTAAATAAGGATATGATGATGGGATTAGCTATTCTAAATCCAGTTTATTTCATGTGCATGATGGTTGGAGCTTCAAAAACAATACAAATTACATTGTCAGTTATTCTTGGAACAATATTAGGACCAATCTTTTATTTTTTATCACCAGAATGGTCTATTTTGCTTGGAGGTATAATTGGTGGATCAATTGGCTATCTTATAGGAGAATTAAATGTCAGTTAGTGTAGTATATGCAATTTTAGTGACTTCTTTGGCGACTTTTCTTTCAAGATTTCTTGGAGCTGTAAGCTCACAGGGAATTAAAGAAACTTCAAAATTATTTAAATGGTTTAACTGTTTAGCCTATGCAACTTTGGCAGCACTAATTGCAAGAACAATTATTTTTCCTGTGGGCGTATTAATTGACGCAAGTTATTTAAGTAGAATAATTGTTGTCTTGTTGTCATTAGTTGTTTTTTTTGTATCTAAACAAAATTATGTTTATCCCACAGTTTTTTCTGCTCTATGTATGGCAGCTATAAGTAATTACTTTTAATTCAAATTGATTTATTATTTAAGTTAATTTAAAATTTAATATGGAAAAAATTGAGGGAATAGAAGTTCACAATCACAAAGACTCTAGTAGAATATTAAATATTCAATTAGATGATGAAATTGTAAAAAAATTAATTTTTCCTTTTAATAAATTTGATCTTACTGCACTAGAACTTAAACCATTTACTAGATTTACAATTGCGAAAAGTCTTGACGATTTAACCAACAACAAACTAAGCAAGTTAATAAATTCTATAATCCGAGATAGATCAACTGGTTGCTTTATTATTGGTCCTAAAAATATTTCATCAAAAACTAATGATAAATTTTTAGTAAAATTGTCAACTGCTGTTGCCCACTTAATTGGAATTCCAAATCATGACTCAATGGCAGGAAAATACTATGCTAGATTTCATGTAAAGCATGATGACTCTAGTGACTCTTATTTGAGAAAAGCTTATAGAAATATGGATTTGCACACAGATGGAACATATGTAAAGGAAGTTACAGATTGGTTAGTTATGACTAAATTAGAGGAGCAAAATGTACAAGGTGGTGAAACTGCTATGTTACATTTAGATGATTGGGAGCATTGTGATGATTTATCCAATGATCCTGTTGGTCAACAAGATTTTGTTTGGGGTTCTCCTAAAAGCAAAAATATTGATTATAAGGTAGAGCATCCAGTTTTTTCGTTTGATGAAGAAGGAAGACCTAAAATTTCATATATAGACCAGTTCCCAGAACCTAAAAATATGGAACAGGGAAATTTTTTACAAAAATTATCTGATGCCTTAGAGGAAAGTAAAAATAAAATAATTACTAAGTTACCAGTAGGTCATTCTGTTATAGCTAATAATTATTTCTGGCTTCATGGAAGAAAACCATTCAAAGAAAACAAAGAATTAAGTAGGGAATTGTTGAGAATTAGAGGCTCTTTTTTTGTTAATTAATTCAATATAATCAATATAAAGTAATCAAAACTTTATGAATTTAGGATTTATTGGCACTGGCAAAATAGCATCTTCAGTAATTACTGGAATTTGTACTTCTAAAATTCCCTATAAGAAAATAATAATTTCTCCAAGAAATACAAAAATAGCTAAGGGTTTAAAGGCAAAATTTAAGAAAATTACTATCGCTAAAACCAATCAGCAAATTGTAGATCAATCAGATTGGGTTTTCTTATCAATAACTCCAAGTGTGGGTGAAAAAATTATTAAAAACTTAAAATTCAAATCCAAACAGACAGTAATAAGTTTAATTTCTACGATTACATTATCACGATTAAAAAAAGCTATAAAAGTTAAAGCTAAAATAGTTAGAGCAATACCTTTGCCACCAATCTCCTTAAAAAAAGGACCAGTACCTATTTGCCCTCCAAATATTAAAGTTAAGAAATTTTTTAATCATTTAGGAACTACTGTAGAAATTAAAAAAGAAAAATCTTCAATTAGCTTTTGGGCAACTTCTGGTATGATGGCTCCGTTTTACGAATTATTGAGAGTAATGACTGATTGGTTAGTTAAAAGAGGTGTAAAGAGAGATAATGCTCAAAAATATATTACGTCTTTATTTTTAGCCTTATCTGAAGATGCAGTTAAAAATTCAAAAGAAAACTTAAAGTTTTTGGTTAAAGAGTCTCAAACACCTAAAGGTTTAAATGAGCAAGGTGTTAAAGAGTTATCGAAAGCAGGATTTTATAAATCACTTAAAAAAACCTTAAATAGCATTCATCGAAGACTAAATAAGTAGACTGAATGTCACAAAATATTTTAGAAATCAAAAATTTATCAAAATACTTTGGTGGATTAGCTGCTGTTTCAGATTGCTCTTTAAAAGTTTCAAGAGGCACTATTACAGGAATTATTGGACCTAATGGATCTGGTAAGACAACATTATTTAATTTGATTGCAGGAAATTTAAAGTCTTCAGGTGGTGAAGTAATTTTTAACAATGAAAATATAACAGACGTCCCTTCTTTTGAATTATTTTCAAAAGGATTATTAAGAACTTTTCAAATAGCACATGAATTTTCTAATCTATCAGTATTAGAAAATTTAATGATGGTTCCTGGTAATCAGTCTGGAGAAAAGCTTATGACAGCATTATTAAAACCAGGTTTAGTATCTGAGGAAGAGGAATTAGTTAAAGAAAAAGCTAAAGAGGTTGTTGATTTTCTTAATCTTAGCCATTTATCAAATGAGTTAGCTGGTAATTTATCCGGAGGTCAAAAAAAACTTTTAGAGCTTGGAAGAACAATGATGGTGGATGCTAAATTAGTACTTCTTGATGAGGTAGGCGCAGGGGTAAACCGAACACTTTTAAAAGATCTAGGAAGTGCAATAGAAAAATTGAATAAAGAAAAAGGATATACTTTTTGTATGATTGAACATGATATGGATTTTATTGGAAGATTATGTGACCCTGTAATTGTAATGGCTGAAGGTTCAGTTTTATTCGAAGGCTCTGTGGAAGATGCAAAAAAAGATGAAAAAGTTATAGAGAGTTATCTTGGAAGAGGATCTAAAATTAAGGATCATAATTAATGGCCTATTTTGAGGGAATAGAAATGACAGGAGGTTATGGGAACGGTCCTGATATTATAAGTTCTTGTACAGTAAATGTTAACAGAGGTGAAATAGTATCAATTTTAGGTCCTAATGGAGCAGGTAAGTCCACTGCTATGAAAGCTATGCTAGGATTATTAAATTTAAAATCTGGATCAATTAAAATTAACGGTAAAGATATTTCAAATCTTTCACCACAAGATAGAGTTAAAGAAGGTATTTCTTTTGTTCCTCAAAATAAAAATGTTTTTGCTGGTATGACAGTTGAAGAGAATTTAGAAATGGGTGCATTTTTATTAAATGAAGAAATTAAAAATATAATAGAAGAAATTTATGAATTATTCCCAATTTTAAAAGAAAAAAGAAATCAATTAGTGGGTGAACTATCAGGTGGTCAGAGACAACAAGTTGCACTTGGAAGAGCGCTAATGATTAAACCGACAGTTTTGATGCTTGATGAGCCTACTGCTGGTGTTTCACCAATTGTAATGGATGAATTGTTTGATCATATAGTAAAAGTTAAAAGGAACGATGTAGCAATTCTAATGGTTGAACAAAATGCCAAACAAGCATTGAGCATTTCTGACAGAGGTTATGTTTTAGTAACTGGAGAAAATCGTTATTCAGGTACAGGTAATGAGTTATTAAACGATCCAAGAGTGAGAAGCTCTTTTTTAGGAGGTTGATGTGGATATATTAAATGCATTAATTCTTTTATTAAATTATATTTTTATACCCGCACTTACATATGGTTCTCAATTAGCTCTGGGAGCAATTTTTGTTACTTTAATTTATGGAATATTAAGATTTGCTAATTTTGCAACTGGAGACATGATGTCCTTTGGCACCATGGTAACAATATTGTTCACATGGTATTTTCAGTCACTAGGAATTTCTTTAGGAGTTTTGCCAACGGCACTAATAGCTATCCCATTTGGAATTTTATTTATGATAATTTATATGCTTTCAATAGATAAATTTGTATTTAAATATTACAGAGTTAATAAAAGCCCCCCTGTACAATTTGCCATGGTTAGTATTGGAGTAATGTTTGTTACTCAAGCAGTGGTTAGAATTATTATTGGACCTTCAGACCAAAGATTTTTTGATGGAGAAAAATTTATAATTAAAGCTAGAGAATTCAAAGAGATGACTGGACTTAATGAAGGTCTAGCATTGAAATCAACACAAGTGATTACAGTATTAGTTACAATAGTATTAGTGTCTTTGTTGTTTTGGTTTTTAAATAAAACTAAAACTGGTAAAAGCATGAAAGCTTATTCAGACAATGAAGACTTAGCTTTACTGTCAGGAATAGATCCTAAAAAAATTGTAATGATAACATGGATAATTGCTGGAATTTTAGCAACGATAGGTGGAGCTTTGTATGGGTTAGACAAAAGTTTTAAACCATTTACTTATTTTAACAATATGCTTCCAATATTCGCAGCTGCTATAGTTGGGGGAATTGGTAACCCATTTGGTGCTTTTTTAGGAGGGTATGTCATTGCTTTTTCTGAGATATTTCTAACATATGCGTATAAGAAATTTTTTATGTATATCTTGCCTGAAAGTATGGAGCCTGAGAGTTTAGTCCAGCTTTTATCAACGGATTATAAATTTGCTGTTTCATTCTCTATTCTAGTAATTGTTTTACTTTATAGACCTTCAGGTATTTTTAAAGGTAAAGTTCTGTGAGAAAAAATTTAAATGTTATCGCTGCTTACAGCATCATGATGGTTTTGATTATACTTGTTGGTATTTTTCAATCCTGGAATATCGCACTATCAATTTTTAACATGTGCTTAATCTCTGCTGTAATGACAATGGGTGCAAATATACAATGGGGCTATGCAGGATTAATTAATTTTGGAATTATGGGATATACTGCACTAGGTGGATTAGCTGCGGTTATAATTTCAGTTGATCCTGTTCAAGAAGCTTGGAGTGCAGGAGGTTTTGATATCTTGATGTGCGTATGGCTTATTGTAGCATTGGTATTAATTATTCGATTTATTTTAAAAAACTTTCAAAATTCAAAGGTGAGAAACTATAGTATTGCAGCCCTTATAGTTTCAGGAATTATATTAATAAGGTTTACTGCAGAACCTGGAATTGAAGCGATTGAAGATATAAATCCAGCTAAAACAGGTTTTCTTGGTGGATTTGGATTACCAATCATTTTTTCATGGATAGTCGGTGCTTTTTTTGCAGGAGGTTTGGCATTTATAGTTGGAAAAGTAGCCCTAGGATTAAGAGCGGATTATTTAGCGATCGCCACTCTTTTAATATCTGAAATTGTTATCGCAATTATCAAACACGAAGATTGGTTAACAAGAGGTGTTAAAAATGTAATTGGACTTAAGAGACCAGCACCCTATGAGGTAGATCTTCAATCAACAGATTGGTTTATAACTTTAGTTGAAAAATTTAATTCTGGGAAATTAAATTTGATTTCTAATTTTTCTGATCGACAAGCTGAATTAAATCAACTTGTAATAGAAGGTTCATCTGTATTCGTAAAACTTTGTTACTCAGGATTATTTTTGATAGTGGTAATTATTTTATTAATTATTACACAAAAAGCACTTTACTCTCCCTGGGGTAGAATGATGAGAGCTATTAGAGATAATGAAGAAGCAGCAAACGCTATGGGAAAAAATGTTGTTAAACAACATTTATTAATTTTTATTTTAGGATCAGCAATTGTTGGAATTGCAGGAGCGATGTTAGTTACTCAAGATGGATTGTTTACTCCAGGAAGTTATAGGCCAATGAGATATACTTTTTTAATTTGGGTTATGGTTATTGTCGGTGGAAGTGGAAATAATTTTGGAGCAATTTTAGGTGGTTTTGCAGTTTGGTTCTTATGGATAGAGGCTGCTCCAATTGCATTGTTCTTAATAAACTTTTTTACTGCAGGAATGTCAGAAAGCCATGCTTTAAAAATTCATTTAATAGAGAGTGTGCCTTACTTTAGATTTTTAATGATGGGTTTAGGGTTATTATTAATAATGAGATATAGACCTAAGGGTATACTTCCTGAAAAAATAGAAATAAAATAGTTTTATTATGAAATATATTATTTTAGGAGCAGCTATTGCTTGGGCTATGTATATGGCGGACAAGTACATGTTTTAATGAATAAAAATCTATGGCTACTTATTTTTAGCCAGATTTTTGCATTTACAGCTGCGCCTGTTACAGTTTTTTTAAGTGGTATAATTGGTTCCAATTTAAGTCCAACAAAATCTTTAGCAACTTTACCAATGGCTGTATCGGTTGTAGGAATCGCATTATTTGCGTTTTTTGCTGCAAAATTGATGAGTGTTGTTGGTCGTAGATTAGGTTTTATTTATGCATCTGTTGGAACTTGTCTTGCATCTTTAATAACGGCCTATTCAATAATAATTGAGAGTTTTTTTATATTTAATTTAGGATGTTTTTTAATTGGTGGAGGTATAGCATTCAGCCATCAGTATCGATTTGCGGCAGTTGAAGTTGTTGAAAAAGATTACGCACCAAAGGCAATCTCTATAATATTATTGGCAGGAATTGGTTCTGCGTTTATTGGACCAAATATTGCAAATATTTCTAAAGATATAGTTCATGATCACTTGTACGCAGGTTCTTATTTGGCTTTATCATTATTAGCAATCTCCTCAACAATTTTTCTACTTTTTTATAAAGAACCAATAAGACAATCAAAAATTCAAAACAAAAACGGTAGGAGTTATTTAAAGCTTATTTCTCAGCCTAGATTTTTACAGGCACTTATAGCGTCTGGATTTGCTTATGCTGTGATGAGTTTTTTAATGACAGCAACCCCAATAAGTATGCATGTAATGGAAAAAATAACTTTATCCAAAACAAGTTTGGTAATTCAATTTCATATTTTAGCAATGTTTTTACCATCTTTGGTTACAGGAAGTTTAATTAAAAGGTTTGGTCACAGTAAAATTATGTATATTGGTGTTTTATTATTTTTAATTACAATTTTTACTAGTTTATTTGAACAAAATTTTAATAATTATTTAATCGCTTTAATTTTTTTAGGATTAGGATGGAATTTTTTATTCATATCTGGGACAAGTTTACTTGTTTTATGTTATCGGGAAGAGGAAAAATTTAAAGCACAGGGTTTTAATGATTTAATAGTATATTCAATTCAAGCTATAGCCAGTTTATCAGCTGGTTTATTCTTGAGTTTAGCTAGCTGGAAAACTATGAATTTAATTTGTTTATTTTTTTTAATTATTATAACTTTTTCGACTATGAGAGCAGATTACTTAAAAAAAAACCCTAGTAAAAAAAATTACTAGGGTTTTTTTGTATTATAATTATCTTTGTTTTTTTGTTTTAAATTTTCCACCTTTTACTTCTTGCTCTAAAAAAGAACCTTCAGCTTCACCAACTGCAGTAAATGCTACTCCGGTTGCGCCTTCGTAGTTAATCTTTTTACCTTTAGCTAGTAAGTCTAAGCCTTTTTTAAGTTCACCTGGATAAATTTTAGTACCAGGTGCATTAGCTACATCCATCACATTTTTTGCAATAGAACCTCTGTCAGCTGAATTTCCAGCTTGCATAGCTAAAACAATTAAAGCTGCTGCATCGTATGATTCACCTGTGTACGGTCCAGAAGAGTCTATACCACTTGCTTTTGCAACATCAGCAAAAACACCAGCACCTTTTCCAGTAGAACCAGGCATAGATCCAAAAGATTTACTTAAATCTTTACCAAATGCATCAACCAGAGATTGACCAATCATACCATCTGATAAAATAAATTTATCAAATGCACCAGAATCTAAAGAAGCTTGGATAATTCCTTTTCCACCTTGGTCAAGATATCCAATTACAGCTACAGCATCTCCACCAGCTGAGGCAAGTGTTGCAACTTCTGATGAATAGTCAGCTTTACCATCTTCGTGTGCAGTCACTGTTGTTACTTTAATGCCATGAGCTTTAACAGCTGCTTCGTATACGTCAGCTAAGCCTTTTCCATAGTCATTGTTAGTATAAGTAATAGCTACACTCTTAACTTTTCTATCTTTCGTAATATCTGCAAGAATTTGACCACCTCTGGCATCAGATGGAGCTGTTCTAAAGAAGTATCCATTGTCATCTAAAGTAGTTAATCCTGGAGATGTTGCTGAAGGTGAAATCATTACTACACCGTTTGGTACAGCAACGTTTGATGCAATAGCACCAGTTACACCTGAACAATCAGCTCCCATAATAGCTGCTACACCTTGTGAAATAATTCCTTCAGCTGCTGCTGTTGCTGCTGCTGAGTCAACACAAGTTGAGTCTGCTCTTACTGGTTCAATTTTTTTTCCACCCAATAGTGAACCAGAGTCAGAAGCTTCTTTGAATGCAAGCTCTGCAGATGCAGCCATTGCTGGTGTTAGAGACTCAATAGGACCTGTAAATCCTAAAATAATCCCCATCTTAATAGCATGTCCGTCCGCCATTACGTTTGATCCAAAACTAGAAACAAACATAAATACAGCGATAAATAGTTTTCTCATTATCTTCCTCTATATTGTTAACAATTTATAAAAGTTAATTAAATTATGAATACAACCAATATTCAATGACAAAATTATCCTATTTTAGACGGTTTAATTGATAAGGATTATCTTATTGAGAAAGGGTCTAGAGAAGGTTCGTCAGATGTGTAGAACCAAGTTGTTTTTACTCTTGTGTAGTCTTTAATTGAGTCAATTCCTGCTTCTTTTCCATATCCACTATCCTTAATACCTCCAAAAGGAGCTGATGGTGAAATTAGTCTATAAGTATTTACAAAGGTTATTCCTGCCCTAATTGCTTTTGAGACTCGCATCCCTCTGGATAGATTACTAGTATAAACACCAGAAGATAACCCATATTGATTATCATTCATTTTTGAAATTACGTCATCTTCTGTATCAAATTTCATTACTGATAATACAGGTCCAAATAACTCGTTTTCTGCTACCGGAAGATTGTGATTATCACATTCTATAATTGTAGGAGGAAAGTAATATCCTTTATTTGAAAAAGAATGTCTTTCACCTCCACACTTAATTTTTCCACCTTGATCAATTGTATCTTTAATATTTTTTTCTATTACTTCTAACTGTTTAAAATTACTTAAAGGACCCATCTCTGTTTCTGGATCCATTGGTGCTCCAATTTTTATTTTTGATGCACGATTTGAAAGCTTATCTAAAAATTCATCGTAAATTCCTTTTTGCAAATAAAGTCTTGATCCTGCTATACAACTTTGTCCACTTGCACCGAATATACCTGCTGTAATTCCATTTATTGCATTTTCTTGTTCTGCATCATCAAATACTGCAACTGGACTTTTTCCGCCTAATTCTAAACTTACCTCAGATAAATTTTCTGCAGAGTTTCTAATTATATGTCTCGCTGTTTCAGGACCTCCAGTAAATGCAACTTTTTCAACTAAATTGTGAGTAGTTAAACTTTTACCGCATGGATCCCCAAATCCTGTAATGACATTTACTACGCCTTTAGGGATACCAGTTTTTTCAATTAATTTTGCAAATTCAAACAAAACAGCAGGAGCAAGTTCTGATGATTTAATTACAACTGTATTACCCATTGCAAGTGCTGGCGCTACTTTAGTAGCAGTTAAAAACATTTGTGAATTCCAGGGAATTATTGCTGCTATAACACCTATAGGTATTCTAGTTGTTATTGCTTGAACATTCGGTTTATCTATTGGCAAAACTGTTCCCTCAACTTTATCTGCCAAACCTGCGTAATAGTCGTAGTATTCTGCTATATAAATTGCTTGTTTCTTTGTTTCTCTGTAGAGTTTTCCAGTATCAATTGTTTCTATTTCTCCTAGCATTTCTGCATTCTCTCTCAATTGATCTCCAATAGCTCTTAAGTATTTAGCTCTTTCTCTAGGAAGTAGCTTTGGCCATTCTCCCTCAAATGCTTTTTGAGCAGCTTTAACTGCTTTATCAACATCTTTATCACTCGCCTCAGGAACAACTGCCCAAGGCTCATTATGTTCTGGATTTAGAGTTTCAAAGGTTCTTTTACTTTCAGAGTCAACCCACTCACCATTAATAAACATTTTATATTGTTTTAGTTTATTCATTTGATCCAATAAAATTTTTGATCATTAAATTTACATCATCAGCACACTCAATACCACAAAGATGTTTTCCATCTTTAATGATCTTTAATTGACTTTTAGAGATTAAACTATTCAATTCTTGAGACATTTTTACTGTTGAGCCAATGTCGTATTCTCCTGTCATTACCAGTGTTCTAGCTTTTATTTTATTAAAATCTTCATCATTTTTATGATTAACAAATAACTCGTAAACTTTTAGAAAATTATCCATGTTATTTGCAGACAAAATTGAACTAATTTTTTCATATATTTCTGGATTATTTTTTAAATATTTATCAGTAAACCATCTCTTTAAAGCTTGCTTTGAAAGTTTTAATTCTTGTTTTGCTTGTTCAAACCTTTGATTAACAATTTTTTGTTGTAGCTCAGTTCTTTTATAAATAGAACACAGAAGAGTTAATGTATTTAAACGTTCATTATATTTCGTTGCAAAATTTCGTGCAATTAAAGATCCTATAGAGAAACCTACAAGATGGATTTTTTTAATATTAAGATGGTTCAATAGCTCGACTAGTTGATTAGAAAAATCATCAAAAATTATTTTTCCATCTTCTAATGAAGATTTTCCATGTCCTAAAATGTCGTAAGCAATATTTGAGTGATAATTAAAAAATTCAAGTTGAGGCCACCAAATTTCATGAGTAAGACCAACACCGTGTATAAATACTATTGGGACTTCTTGATCTTTTTTATTAAATAAGTAATAGGTTCCTGAGGCAGTAGTTCCTGTTGTCATCAAGAATTATTTTGGCTCAATGCCCATTTCTTTCATATCTTGATATCTGTCACCAGTTCTTGCATGCGCTCTACCACTCGATGCGCCACCAATTGCAATAACTACCTCATCATCGAAGGGTGCATCATGAATAGTAAATTCATGAGTTAGGTAATATGGCCTCAATCCAGAGTCTGTTTTATGCATCATTGGAATAGATATTTTAGAACCAGCAGGTGATCTTGTATTGGTGAAACTTAAATAAGATGTACCTCCTACTGCATCTCTAAATTTATTTCCAAACCTTAAGGTGTGAATAAATGCTGATGCATGCTCTATTTCACCACTTAAACCGACTACACCAGCCTTTCCATATGCTAGTATTTTGTCTGGAGATCCCATTTCATTTATTAACTCTGGAACAAGTAAATCCCCAAGTTTTGGTGCTAAATCTAAAATAGTTGGTCTTAAATTTTCTACAAAACCTTGTCCATGCCATGGATTTTTAAAGACAGCTGCAACCGAAACTAATAAAACAGGTTCTTTAGCATCTTTGCCACCTTCTATGAAAGTTTTATCAACAAATTTTACAAATTTTCTTAATTCTAACTTCATTTTTTTTCTCTGTGTTTGAAACTATCTCGTCTAAAACTGTATAGGGCTTTTGGATCCACATCAACATCAATCACTGATGGTTTGTTACATTTTATTGCTGCTCTAACTGCTTCATTGATTTCAGAAATTTTTTTAACTTTAAATCCTTTTGCACCATACAATTCTGTAGCCTCATCAAATGATGGACTTTTTATATCGGCCCCCAAATATCTTTTACCGAAAAAATCTTTTTGATAAGCTTTCTCTGCTCCCCAGCTTTGGTTATTCATTACTATTGTCGTAGTATTTATTCCATATTCTACTGCTGTTCCTAATTCAGATATTGTCATTCCAAATCCACCATCACCCATAAGACTAACTACAGTTTTTTTTGGTTTTGCAACTTTAACACCCAGTCCGCATGCAAATGAAAATCCAACCAATCCAAAATCTAATGGAGTAAATAATGAAGGAGGGTCATAATATTCTAAGGCATCAGTAGCCTGTAAACACAATGTTCCAGCGTCTAAAGTTATAGCGCTATTTTTTGGGAGAGCTTTTCTTAATTCTTTAAATAGGCCTTTAGGTTGTATGGGAGAATTCTTTCCTAAATTATATTTATCTCTATTAATTAAAAATTTTTTTCTTTCTTTAAGATAGGAATTAGTCCAATTTTTTATATCTAATTTAAGTTTTTGTCTTTTTATTTCCTCAAATAATTGCTTTGTGGCAGTTGCTGCATCAGCATTAATTCCCAGTACAATTGGAAAATATTTTCCGAGCATTTTTTTTTCTAGCTCAATTTGAATAATTTTTGCTTTTTTGTTGATGTTTTCATAAGAATAAAATGTTGAATTGAAGCCCAAACGAGTGCCTATTGCCAAAATAACATCAGCTTCTTTTACTAATCTTGATGCAACAGGATTTCCTCTTGGACCCATTTGTCCTGCGTTCAGTTTATAATTATATGGAATTGCATCACCATGTCCTGCTGCTGTGACAATTGGAATATTCAGCATTTCGGAAAGCTTTATTACTTCCTTATATTTAGAATTATATTTAATCCCAGCACCTACTATTAGTACTGATTTCTTAGATCCTTGAATTATTTTGGCTGCTCTTTTAATTTTTTCTTGTTTACCTTTAACTTTGCTCTCATTTTCAAAAGACGTTTTTTTATAATTAATATTATAATTATTGGTTGCTGCCAGTATATTTCTAGGCAGGTTTATACATACAGGACCTCTTCTTGGTTTCATCGCAAGATTGAAGGCATCTCCAATTACATTTGGAATTATCTTAGAATTTTTTACTGTCCATGTTTTTTTGGTAATAGGTGTAAATAGTGATTGTTGATCAAGACCTTGAAATGCATCTTCCATTTTGTCCTTCGTTGAGAATGATCCAGCAATAGCAACTACTGGCGAAAAAGCTGCTTTTGCTTGAGCAATACCTGTAACTAAATTTGTTGCTCCAGGACCATTTTGTCCTGCTAAAATTACTCCCGGTTTATTAGACGCTCTAGCATAACCATCTGCCATATGAGTACCTGTTCTTTCATCTCTTACTCCAATAAATTTAATACTTTTCTCATGATAAAGAGCATCAAACATTTCCATTGTTGCAGAACCAATAAGTCCAAAGACATGTTTTACTTTTTCTTTTTTTAAAGATTGAACCGCGGCTTGACCACCGCTTATTTTTTTTCTTTTTTTTATCAAGAAACTTTTTTTACTTCAGTGTCAAAATCTTTTTTAAAATGAGGCATTACTTTCTCAGTAAATAATTTGATACTTCTCATACAATCCTCATGTTTAATTCCTGGAAAGTTCGACCAAACTTGTAAATTTTGTAAGTTTAATTCTGATTTTAATTCATGAATTTTATCGATCACATATTCTGGTGTTCCAAAAAGCATGTTTCTCTTATGCAAAAATTCATAATTTAACAAATCTAATTTACCTTTTGTTTCTGGAAGCTCTTCACCTGGATCCATATGATTTCCCAAACCTCTCCAATGACAAACCCACCTCATGTAATTGACCATATGCTCACCTGCTTTCTCTTTGGCTTCTTCCATAGTATCAGCAATAAACATATCTCTAACTAAAGAAATACCTTCACCCATTGGTACATTTCTTTTTTCAGCTTCTGATTTTGCATTTTTAAATGCCTCAAATTTTATTTTTAAGGCCTTAACAGTTGGTATCCACATAATAATATTCAAGCCTTGTTTAGCTGCCCATTCGATAGACCTTATTCCGTCTACAACTTGATGAATTGCTGGATAAGGTTTTTGATAAGGTTTAGGAAGAACACTTATATTTTCCATGACATTTGTTTCTAGATTTACCAAATCTTTATTTGGTGGACTCATATCGTGTTGCCAAACATAATCTGGTGCAGGATATGTATAAAATTCACCCTTGTGGTTGAAAAATTTTTCTTTCCATGCTTTTTTTAAAATAGTTAACGTTTCTTCAAACAGTCTAAAATTTTTTGCTTGATCTTTCATATCGGCTTCTTTATTTAAATTTATGGCTTCTCGCCCATAAATTCCTCTTCCAATTCCTATTTCTACTCTTCCTTTAGATAACTGATCTAATAAAGCTATGTCTTCAGCCATTCTAATTGGGTTGTGAAAAGTAATTACGTTACAAGCTTGTCCTATTCGAATATCTTTTGTTCTTGCGGCAGCATCTACACCCATCATCAAAGGGTTTGTTAAAGATTCCATACCTTCATGATTAAAATGATGTTCGGTATACCAAATAGAATCCCATTTAGATTTATCGCAATATTCTGTGATCTCTCTAGTTTCGTCTAAAAGTTTGTCGTAAGGTTTGTGGGTCCAATTAGTTGTGTTACAAAAATATCCAAATTTCATAAAGCCTCCTTTAAATTTTAATTTAAAGACGACCGATCCCACTTTCGTAAATCAATGAATTTAACGACGAGTTATGTATCGCTTTATAAGTAGACCTTATTATTACTATCGTTGATATTCAATAAATTTTTTTAAGGATTTATTTAAAAAATTCTCATAGATCTGACCATTATTTCTCAGTTTTTTATCCTTAAAAAAAGAGTGACTCATTTTAAAATCATAAGAAGGTTCAAAAAAGAAAGGAATCGACATTCTTTTAGACTGGTTCCAGAGCACCCTATGGTTAGTGGCTTTAAACTTTCCTTTAGTCAAATATTCTAGTGCTCTTCCTGTGTTTACAACAAGAGCCTTTTTATTGAATGGTACATCGTACCATTTTTTTGTCTTTCGATTTTGAACTTGTAAACCACCTTTTTTATCCTGATATAAAACTGTAAAAATTCCACTATCCACATGAGTTTCACATCCTAGATAAACACCGTCTTGTTTTGAAATTTCAACAGGCTTTTTTTGATTTGTATAAAAATTAAATCTTAGTGTACTTAAAGTCTTTTGTCTTGAGAATACAATTTTAGAATTATTAGGATTTTTTTTATAAAGTTTAATTACACTTCTAAACAATTCTTCACTAAGTGAAAAAATATTTGTATAATAATTTTCTAGCATTTTTATCGAATTTTTATCGAAGCATTTTTTTAAGTTAAGATGTTCTATGTAAGGATTTTTTAATTTATTAGAATAATTTTTTGTTACCTGAAGATCACCTAAGTCTAGACCTTCTTTACCGTTAACATCATTAGGAAAATACCCTCTATAAATATTCTTATTTAAACTATTCCATTTTTTAGGTGATAATTTTTTTTTACTTTTATTGGATAAGTTAAAAAATTTATTTCCTACTTTACAAATATTTTTAATTTGTTTTTGATCTATTCCGTGTCCTATAATTTGAAAAAAACCAACATCAATACATGCTTTTTCAATTTTCTTTATTGTTAAATATATTTTTTTTTTATCTTGGTTCTTTTTAATAATACTAGAGATATTAATAGTGGGTATAAAATTTTTAATCATCTTCTTACAGGAGTTTCAGTTGCAATATATTGATCCCTAGCTTTTTCTCTTACGTAGATATAAATACCTGCTGCTATAATACATGCAATTCCCAAAAAAGTTCTTAAAGATGGAATTTCATTAAATAAAAAGTATCCTGGTATCATCGACATAATTATTAATGAATATTCAAATAAAGACACAACAGATGGAGAAGCAACAATATATGCAGAAAATATACAAACAAATGCTATTGATGCAGCAAAACCAAAGAACAGTATAAATTTCCAAGTATATTCAATGTTAGAAAACCATTCTCTAAATATAAATTGTGTAGTTGGATCAAAATTAGGATTATTTAATTGTCCATTTCCCATGAAAATATAAATCAGAACACAAAGTACTATAGCAATAAGATAAAAGTAAAATAATTGAGTATAAACTCCATCTTTATCAGATGTATATTTTGTTATTGTCATTGAAGCGGCGTAACAAAAAGCACACAAAACAGGAAGCAAATTTCTATATTCAAAATTTTCAAAATTTGGATTTAGAACTATGTAAACACCCATAAATCCAAATGCTATAGCTGACCATCTTTTTATACCTATAAATTCTTTTAAAAAAAATTTTGCAAATATTGATACAAAAAATGGACATGAGAAAAATAATGCATTTGCTGTCGCTAGTGGCATATAAGTTAAAGAAATAAAAAATGCTGAAAAAGCCAAAAAATGTAATATTACTCTTACAAAAGTTAATACTGGGTAGTATGTTTTGAGAGAAACTTTCTCATTTTTATATTTAATAAAACAAAATAATAAAAGTGCAGCTACAAAATATCTTCCAAAAAAAATTTCATAGAGAGCTGCTTTTTCAAATATAAATTTTATAAGCGAGTCCTGCATTGCGAACAAGGTCATTGCAATAATAATCAGAACAATACCCTTTGAATTGTTGTTAGCGTGCATTTTGCACCTATACCAAAAAAAAATTCTTTATAATATTAAATTATTTTTTTAGTCTACGACCTTGTCAATGAAGACTGTAATTCCTGGTTAGTGATATAACCTTTTATATTTCCAGTCTTATCAACCACTTCACAATTTGCATTGGAACAAACTATTTGAGGTAAAAATTCCTCAATAAATTGATCTTCGTGTACTTTGATAACATTAGATTTATCAATATTGCCTACTTCATTTGGTTTTTTCATAATAATCTTAGCTTTAATTACTTTTGCTCTATTAACATCTTTTACAAATGCTTTTACATAGTCATCTGCAGGTTTCATTATAATTTCTTCAGGTGTTCCAACTTGAACTAACTTTCCTGCATTTAATATTCCAATATGGTCACCTAGTCTCAATGATTCATCAAGATCATGAGTTATAAAAACTATAGTTTTTTTTAATTGTGATTGAAGATCTATTAATTGTTTCTGCATGTCACTTCTAATTAAAGGGTCTAGAGCACTAAAAGCTTCGTCCATTAACATGATATCAGTATCAGTTGCTAAAGCTCTTGCTAATCCAACTCGCTGCTGCATACCTCCTGATAATTGAGCTGGATATTGATTTTCGAAACCACTTAAACCTACAGCATTAATTTTCTCCATAGAAATTTTATTTCTTTCTTCTTCAGCTTTTCCTTGCATTTCAAGTCCATAACCAACATTTTGAATAACTGTTTTATGTGGAAATAAACCAAACCTTTGAAATACCATGCTCATTTTGTGACGTCTAAATTCAATTAACTGTTCTTTATTTAAGTTCATCACATTTGTGCCTTCTATTAAAATTTCTCCATCTGTTGGATCAATTAATCTGTTTAAATGTCTTATTAGTGTTGATTTTCCTGAACCAGATAAGCCCATACAAACAAAAGTCTCACCTTCTTCAATCTTTAGAGATACATTATCAAGTCCCACTGTATGGCCAGTATTTTCTAAAATATCATCTTTAGTTGCCCCTTCTTTCACTTGAGGTAAAACAGAATTAGGGTTGTTTCCAAAAATTTTGTATACGTTATTAATTTCAATCTTTGACATTTTTATATAGTTTTAACAGGACGAGTACTTAGATAAAAGAAAAGAAAAAATACATTTCAACTCTTAATTGCATTGACAATTACTTGTTAACAAATAATTATTTATTAATGGTGCAAATTGAAAAAATTGAAAAATTAAAATCAGATCTTAAAATTAAGTGGACTGATGGTGAAGAGAGCGCTTTTAATTACATGTGGCTTAGAGATAATTGTCCAACAGCTCATGATAAAGATTCAAGGCACAGGATGTTTAATATTTTAAATGTTTCAGATAATTTAAACATAAAAAAATTTGAAATTAACAATTCAGGATATTTACAAGTAGAGTGGAGTGAGGGTGATCACACCAGTCTCTATGACCCAGAATGGTTGAGAAATAATTGTTACACTTTAAAAAATAAAACTAAATATATTTCTCCTTACGAATTATGGAATAAAGATCTTAAAATTAATTTTAATACTATTTGTATAGATCATGATGAAATTTTAAAATCAGATGAAGGTTTGGTTAAATGGCTTGAGCTTTTACATCACAAGGGTATTGCAATTATAAAAAATGCACCAGTAAAAGAAAAATCTGCTTTTCCACTTTTAAATAGAATAAGCCACGTCAGAGAAACATTTTTTAAAACTCCATTTGAGGTTATAAATATACCAAAGCCAAATAACTCGGCTTATACCGCTCATGCTCTCAGAAATCATATGGATTTACCTTGGTTTGAATTACCACCAGGTTATCAATTTTTACATTGCTTAGTAAATTCTGCTAGTGGGGGTGATTCTTCAGCAGTTGACGGATTCGCTGTTGGTGAATATTTAAAAAATAATGAAAAAGAAATTTTTGATACCTTGGTAAAAGTACCGTTAAAATTTAGAGATATGGATTACACACAAGAGTCTCATAGAGGTTTTCATGCTCCTGCAATTAGTTTAACTAAGGATGGTGATTTTCATGATATTAGATTTAGTATTGCAACTATGGATGTACTCGATTGTCATCCTGATCTAATGGAAAAAGTTTACAAAGCACACCGTAGATTTGGTAACTTGCTACATGATGAACAATTTCAAGTTAATTTTCGTTTAGAACCAGGGGACATATATTCATTTAACAACAGAAGAGTATTGCATGGAAGAACAGCATTTGACCCAAATTCAGGACACAGACATCTACAAGGTTACTATATGGATAGAGATGAAATTATTGGAAGGTTAAATTATTTAAAAAAATAATTTTATAAGTTTTCAAAGATTAAGTTATTATTTCTGTTATATTTTTTAAAGTCTCTCTTTTTTTTAATTGTATAAAAAAATTTATCAATCTTTAACTTTTCAATTTTTTTTTTATTTAAGAAAGTTCTATCTAATACTAAAAATTTTATTTTAGGATTTTTAGATTTTTGAATAATTGATTTAATAGACGAATTGTAGCCAAAAGAAAGTCCAACGTCTATATTGCTTTTAATTCTAAGTAATCGGTAAATATTAGTGTGATTAAATGAAATAAAAATACATTTTGAATATTTTGAACATTTTCTTATCAATTTTTTAAGTAATTTTATTGAAAAATTTGGTTTTAATTCAATTAGCAGAGGATATTTGTTTTTAGAGGCAAATAAAACTTCCTCTATAAGAGGAATTGGATTTTTCTTTATAGTACTTATCTTTTTAATACTTGAATAATTTAAGTTCTTTATACTTAAATTTTTTTTAAACATTCTATTAAGAGTAAAATCATGAAAACAAATGAACTTTTGATCTCTGGTAGCATGAATATCAGTTTCTATTCCATAGCCTAAATGAAATGATTTTTTAAATGATGAAAGTAAATTTTCTTTGGATTTTTTATTTACTATACCTCTATGGATTACATGCATATTTTTAAATTAAATTTCAAATCCTTTTTCTTCAGGCTCATTATCAATCAATTCATCTGGAAAACCTTTGACTCGAAAATCAATATTATTTAAATCTTCCATTCTTTTTACTATCATTGAGGACCATGCCCGAGAACCATATTTTTTTTGTCCATCTTTAAATATCTCCACAATTTTTGGAGAAATTTCTAGAGGAGCATCCAACTTTTTTGCTAAATCATCAAACAGTCCTGTATCTTTTAAAACTAAATCCATCGTAAAATTAATATTGTATGAGCCATTAAGTATTACTTGACTTTCTGTTTCATGAACAAAGGAGTTGCCTGATGAAATAGCAATTCCTTTGTATGTTTTTACAAGATCTAGGTTTGATTTTTTTGCTACAGTCCATGCTTCACCAAGGGCAACTAGATGAACAGATGCTAAATAATTCGTAATAACTTTTAGTACACTCGCGCTTCCAAGACCTCCAGTGTGTAATATTTTTTTCCCCATTACAGTTAATGCAGGTAAAATTTTTTCGAAAGACTTCCTGTCGCCCCCAACAAAAATTGCAATATTTCCTGTAGCCGCTCGATGACAACCACCACTCACAGGACCATCTAAGGGTATAGCTTTTTTTGCAATTACTTTTTGACCAATTCTTTTTACTTCAGCTTCATCTGTTGTGCTCATTTCAAGCCAAATTTTATTTTCTGAAATACCATTTAAAATACCATTTTCTCCTTCCATAACTTCTGCACAAATTTTTGGGGATGGAAGACAGGTAATAATTAAATCAACTTCTTCTGCTAATTCTTTAGGAGAATTGACAACTTTAGCTCCTTGATCTTTAAATGACCTCATTAAATTTTCATCTAGATCTCTAACAGTTAAATCAAATTTACTTCTTATCAAACTACTTACAAGTTTGCCCCCAACATTACCCAAGCCAATAAAGCCTATTTTCATTTTTCAACCTCATCTGTTTTATTTTTTGTAAATACAATTAAAATTACCCCAACTATAATAATTGCTCCACCTATAAATAATTCTTGAGTTGGTTTTTCTCCCAAAAGAAATATTGCTGCCAATAAACCTGTTGGTGGAATACCCATAGTTACAATAGGAAGAACTTTATAAAGTGGATTATTTTTTAAAACATAATAAAAGCAACCGTAGGTAACTGGCTGCATTATAAATCCAATATAAAAAGCAATCATCCAATGGTCAAATTTTGCTTCTGATAAATATTTTATTGTATCACCATCAATTATACTAGACAGGGTAATCAAAAGTGGTCCAGAAAATAGTGCAAGCCATGCAACAAGTGCAAGCGGATTTATTTCTTTGCTCAATGGTTTTACAATAACTTGACCTAACGCCCAAATCGCAGATCCAATGATTGTAAGGGTTATACCAAAAAATTTTCCGTCTAAGTTAGGTGATCCAGTCAGGATATAAACCCCAACAAAGGCTATAGCTATTCCTATCAAGGCTCTTATTGAAGGTTTTTCTCTAAGCATAAAATAAGCAAAAATTACTCCAAATGGAACTTCTGTTTGCACTAATAAAACAGCAGCGGATGCATCAATGTAATTTAATCCAGTATAAGTGATGCTGTATTGCAACGTATTTGCAATCAAGGATGCAAAAAATATTTTTTTTAAATAGCCTCTAGGTATTGGAAACCACCAAATTAAAAGTAATGATGCAAATGAAAATCTTATACCCATTAATAAAATTGGTGGAAAAGACTCAAAAGCAGGTTTTGCTATTACAAAACCAAACCCTAAAAATATTGGAACTAAAGATGCAATAAAGGTATCTTTTAAATTCATGTCGTTATTTTTAATATTAATGATTATTAAAGAACTTGTGATATATTCACTGTTTAAAATATGAATTCAACAAAAATAGAGCCAAAATATATCAGCAAGTCAAATCCCAGAATTGGTCTTATCGCGCTAGCAAGTGATTTTATGATTGAAAGGGATTTTATTAATGTAATTAAAGATCGTGATATCGACTTTTTTGTAAATCGTATTGAATGTTATAATCCTCTAACAAAAGAAAATTTGATAAAAATGTCAAATAAAGTAACGGAAGTTACAAAGGATATATTACCAGATCAGGATATTGACTGTGTAGTTTATGGATGTACATCTGGTACTATTGCAGTTGGATATAATTCTATTGAACAAAAAGTAAAAGCAGCAAAACCAATGGCAGATGTTACAACACCTAGTACTGCTGCAATTAAAGCACTAAAAAAAATGAAAATTAATAAAATTTCTATTTTCACCCCTTACAGTAAAATACTAAACGACGAGGTTTTAAAATATTTTAAAAGTGAAGGTTTTGCCGTTACTTCCAATTCATACTTTGATATTGAGGCAGATTATGATATCGGAAAAGTTGATCAAAATTATTTATATGATGTATTATCTAAAATTGATTTAAAAGGTGCAGAGGCTTTATTCGTCTCTTGTACAGCTTTGCCAGTTTTACCCATCATAGACAAATTAGAAAGTAAATTAAATACTACTGTATTGTCAAGTAATCAGACTTTAATTTGGGATACACTCGTTAAAATAAACAAAAATAACTCAGTAAAAGGATTTGGAAAATTATTCCATGCCAATTAATGATTTTTACTAAAGATGAGTATAAACAAAGACTAAAAAAGGTTCAAAAAATGATGCAAGTAAAAGGCATCGAGCTTTTAATTTCGCATGATACAAATAATTTAAATTACTTAACAGGTTATGATGCCTGGTCATTCTATTATGCCCAATGTGCTATTGTTCATGTAAATGCAGAAGAGCCTTTGTGTTTTGTAAGAGCTCAAGATGCGGGTGGAGCATACATAAAAACTTATTTAAAAAACGAAAGCATACTAGTCTATGAAGAAGAGTATATCCATACCTGGCCAAGGCATCCTTATGATCGATTAATCGATATAATTAAAGAGAAAAAATGGGATAAATTATCAATTGGGTTAGAAATGGATTCTCATTATTTCACTGCTTTTTGTTATGAGAAAATTAAACAAGGTTTACCAAATGCCAAATTAAAAGATTGTGATCGATTAGTAAATTGGTCAAGATTAGTTAAATCAGATACAGAAATTACTTATATGAAATCTGCAGCGCAAATTTCTGAAAAAGGAATGAGGACTGCAATGGATGTCATCAATCCAGGAGTTAGGCAATGTGATGCTGTCGGTGAAATACAAAAAACTTTATTTTATGGAACCGAAGAATTTGGTGGCGAATATTCAAGTATTGCAACTTTATTGCCTACAGGTAAAGGAACTTCTGCGTCTCATTTAACTGCAACTCAGGAAAAATTTAAGACAGGGGAGGCCACAATTATAGAGCTCTCTGGTGTTTATAATAGATATCACGCACCAATGGCAAGAACTGTGCTCCTTGGGAAACCTAATCAATTAAAAATTGATACAATGAATAAAACGATTGAAGCTTTAAATGCAGGTATTAAAGCAATTAAGCCAGGTAATACTGCTGACGATGTAGCTCAGGAGTTTTGGAAAATTTTAGACAAATATGGAATAGAAAAAAAATCAAGAACTGGATATTCAATTGGCATTGGTTATCCACCTGATTGGGGTGAGCACACTCTTAACATATATAAAGGAGATAAGACAGTCCTAGAGCCTAATGTTTGTTTCCACATGATTGCAGTTATGCAATTTGGAAATTGGGGCGTTGAAGCATCTGAAGCCATTAGAGTAACTGATAAGGGATCAGAATTATTTTGTAATTTTCCAAAAGACCTATATATCAAAGATTAGTTTTTACCTAATATGAATTAATATTTTCTAAGTTGTTTGACCTTTAATCAAATCATTAAGAAATGAAACCATTTTTTTGGCGCCTTGCATTGTTGGATATATTTTTAAAGCCTTTTCATAACTTTTTAAAGCTTGTCTATAGTTTCTTAATTCTATTTGATTCAAGACTAATCCTGATATAGCCCCAAAATGACGAGGTTCTAATTGAAGTACTTTTTTAATGTCATTAATGGAATCTTCATATTTCCCTGACAAGTAAAGCGCTGTTGCTCTTTTATTCCACGCCTCTGCCCAATTTGGATCTACAGAAATAATTAAAGAAAAAATTTGAATTGCTTCATTTAAATTTTTTTTAACAATCATTAATTCGCCTTGTGCTAGCATATCTGTTAATCTATAACCTTTTCTGCCTTCAGACGGATGTGTAGACCAAATTTTCCAAATCTTTTTTTCAATTTTTAAAGCAATTCCAGACTCTTTTGTTTGCAACTGGTTGAAAAGTTTATCTAATTCTAAATTTCTTTCCACAGCATAAACATTATTAAAAAAAAGTATAAAAATGATAATAAAAAATACTTTATTCATTAAGTTCTTTCATAAATAACTTACAGAAATAACTCAATATACAATATCAAATAAAGTAAAAATAATTTTTATATTCTTAAATGAAGAGAAGTTATTGATTTTTCATATGAAATATAAAAATTTAATATCATCAATCATAATTTATAGATATTAAGGTTTTGTTATCAGTTATTTACCTTATTTAGTGATTTTATAGTGCATCTGTCTATTAAAAATTAATTAATAATACTTGAATTTAATTTATTCAAATGTTTTAAGTTATAATTACATATGAACGATAATAAAAGTTTTGTTAAATTCGAAAAAGTCGATAAAAGTTATGATGGTGAGGTTCTTGTTGTTAAAAATTTAAATCTTGATATTGCAAAAGGAGAATTTTTAACAATGTTAGGTCCTTCAGGATCAGGAAAAACGACTTGTCTAATGATGTTGGCAGGTTTTGAGACACCCACAAATGGAGAAATATATCTAGATGGGGATCCAATAAGCAACATACCTCCAAATAAAAGAGGAATAGGAATGGTATTTCAAAATTATGCATTGTTCCCTCATATGACAGTAAGAGAAAACTTAATGTTCCCACTTGAGGTAAGAAAAGTAGAAAAAAACGAAATAGAGAAAAAAGTCAAAAGAGCCTTGGATATGGTTGAATTAGGTCAATTTAGCAATAGGATGCCTTTACAATTATCTGGAGGTCAACAACAAAGAGTTGCCTTAGCTAGAGCACTAGTGTTTGAACCGAGATTGGTGCTAATGGATGAACCATTAGGAGCTTTAGACAAAAACCTTCGAGAGCAAATGCAATACGAAATAAAACATATTCATGAAAATATTGGAATTACCGTAGTTTATGTAACTCATGACCAAAGTGAAGCTTTAACTATGTCTAATAGGATAGCTGTATTCAATGAGGGAAAAATTCAACAAATATCCTCTCCCGACATTTTGTATGAAAAACCTAACAGCTCGTTTGTTGCTCAGTTTATAGGTGAAAACAATCAACTTAAAGGGAAAGTAAAGTCAATTAATAACCAAACGTGTGTTGTAGAAACAATTACTGGAGAAAATATTAAAGCTTTAAAGATAAATATTAATAATGTTGGAGACAGTTCTTTAATTTCTCTTAGACCAGAGAGAGTTTATATTAATTCTAAAGATGAGTTTGATAATAATTTTGATGCAATTGTTAAAGAATTAATTTATTTGGGAGATCATATAAGAACAAGATTAGAAATATGTGGGAATGATCAATTTATTGTTAAAGTTCCTAATTCCAATATGGGTCTAAAACTCACGGAAGGTAGTCCAGTCAAAGTATCATGGAAAACTGAGGATTCCAGAGCTTTAGAGACAAAATAATTTAAAAAAACTCAATTTGTTCAAAATAAAGTTTTGTGGTCAGACTTCAGATATGTTTTAATACATTTATAAAACTTAAGTTTAACTTTAAAAAAGGAATAACATGATTAAGAAAATAAAAATTGCTTTCTTTTCATTATTGTCTTTAGCGATGGTATCTTCTGCTTACGCTGATCTTACTTTCGTGTCTTGGGGTGGGGCCTATACAGCTGCACAACAAAAAGGGTATATCAATAATTGGAACGGAAAAGTAAATGTTGAAAATTATAATGGTGGTTTAGGAGAAATAAAAGCTCAAGTGGAATCTGGCAATGTTACGTGGGATGTTGTTGATATTTTACCTGACCAAGGGGTTACAGGATGTGACGAGGGATTATTCGTTAAACTAGATCAAAGCGAATTCATTGATGATATGATTGCAGGACCTGTATCTGAATGTGTAGCACCTCAAATTTTCTGGGCTTATACTGCTTTTTATAGTAAGAGCGCTTTTCCAGGAAAAAAACCAAAAACAATTAAAGATTTCTTTAATGTAAAAAAGTTCCCAGGAAAAAGAGCTATTCATACTTGGGCTAATGCAACAATAGAAATGGCTTTAGTTGCTGATGGTGTAAAGGCTAAAGATGTTTATGATGTTATGAGCACTCCTGAGGGTATCGATAGAGCATTTGCTAAACTTGATACAATTAAAGACCACGTAATATTTTGGTCTGCAGGTTCAAAGCCTCTAGAAATGGTATCAAGTGGTGAAGCTGTAATGGCCTTGGCTTACAATGGTAGAATCGGTGCTGCTATTTTAACTGATGGTAAGGACTTTGATTACATTTGGGATGCAACTGTTCTGGAACAAGAATATTTAGCAATTCCGACAGGTTCAAAAAACGAAGCTGAAGCAAGAAAATTTGTTGCTTACGCATCTTCACCAGAATCTCTAGCGGGTGTAACAAAACATATAACATATGCTCCTATGAGAAAATCGGCTCTAAATGTTGTTAAAAAAGGTGAGCCATGGTTTCATAATGGTATAGATGTGTTACCTCATGTTCCAACAAGTAAAAAAATCATGAAAAAAGCAATTATTGCAGATCCAATTTGGTGGGCAGACAATGGTGCTGAGGTTAGTGAAAGATTTGGAGCTTGGAAAGGTAATTAATTAAATTAGTAATATATTTAATTTATATTTAATTTAAAAAGGCGAGACATTGATCTCGCCTTTTTTTTATCTTAAAATACTTTATGAGTGAAAATATTAAATCTGAAATTTTAACTACCGATGGAGTACCTCTCAAAGAAAGTTTAAAAAAATCAGAGAGAAAAAATAAAATCAGAGCTATTTTGTTAGTAGCTCCATTGTTAATTTTTATTTTTTTTACTTTTGTTGTTCCTATTGGAAGTATGCTTACTAGAAGTACTGATGATAGTTATATTAATAAAGTATTTCCAAAGACATTTAAAGTATATAAAAAATGGGACAGACAAGGTTTACCACCAGAAGAAATTTATGCTGCTATGTTCCTAGAGGTTAAAAATGCTTCTGGATTTGAAATAGGCAAAGCTAGTACTCGAATGAATTATGCTAAATCTGGATGGAAAAGCATGATTAAAAAATCAAAGAGAAAATTTAAAAAAATTGGAGAAGATGAAGGGCCCTTTAAAGACAAAATGATTAAAGTTGATAAAAAATGGGGTAATCCAGAATATTGGTTGGCATTAGGAGTAATGGTAGATCCAACTACCTATGAGTATTATTTAAATTCTTTTGACAAAAAATATGACTCTGAAAAAAATATAATTGATCAGCCTGAAGAGAGAAGAATATACTTAAAGACTTGGATAAAAACTTTTAAGGTAAGTATTCTGGTAACATTATTTTGTTTGATTTTGGGATATCCAATTTCATATCTCCTGGCTACTCTTCCATTAAAATATAGCAACTTATTGATGATTTGCGTTTTGTTACCATTCTGGACATCTCTTCTTGTCAGAATTGTAGTTTGGATGGTTATTTTACAGCAAAAAGGAGTATTCAATAATCTTATGGTAATCTCAGGTTTGATTGCTGATGAAAATCGTTGGCAACTAATGTATAATCAAACTGGAACCATAATAGTAATGACACAAATTTTACTGCCATTTATGGTTTTACCTCTTTATAGTGTTATGAAAACTATATCTCCAAATTATATGAGGGCTGCATTAAATCTAGGAGCTTCACCTTTGCATGCATTCTGGAAGATTTATATGCCAAACTCCGTTCCAGGTATAAGTGCAGGGGGCATGTTAGTTTTTGTAATTGCAATCGGATATTTTATAACACCAGAACTTGTAGGTGGTAAAGATGGTCAAATGATTGGAAATTGGATAGGTTATCATTTAAAAACAACTTTAAATTGGGGTCTTTCAGCTGCTTTAGGAGGTATTCTTTTAATAATAATGACAGTGCTTTATTGGATATATAATAAATTGGTTGGAATTGAAAATATTAAACTAGGATAAACATGAATTTACCCAAATATGCAACTACTGGTCAAAGAATAGGTTACTTTTCATTTATGACTTATTGTGGTTTAGTTTTTTTTTTCCTAATCGCGCCCATATTTATTGTGTTACCTTTATCTTTTAGTTCTTCATCTTTCTTTGAATTTACTCCTGAGTTTATGAGATTTGAGCCTGAAGCTTACTCCTTAAAGTGGTATAAACAAATGTTAGGCATCTGTAGTGTTGATGTTACAACAGTATGTACCAACAAATGGATGCTGGGTGTTAGAAATAGTTTCATAGTAGGAATAGCCTCAACACTTCTTGCTACAAGCTTAGGAACTATAGCTGCGCTAGGACTAAGTAGACCACATATGCCATTTAAGGCATTAATTATGGCAATTTTAATTTCACCAATGATTGTGCCTTTAATTATTACTGCAGCTGGTATGTTTTTTTTCTACTCACAATTAGGCCTAACTCATACTTTCACTGGTTTGATACTTGCTCATACAGCGTTAGGAACACCTTTTGTAGTTATTACAGTCACAGCCACATTAACTGGATTTGATACAAATTTAATTAGAGCGTCACAAAGTTTAGGTGCTGATACATTTAGAACATTTTTTAAAGTGATAATGCCACTAATATTACCTGGAGTTATATCGGGAGCACTATTTGCATTCATTACATCTTTTGATGAAGTAGTAGTCGTTCTTTTTATAGGAAGCATTGAGCAAATAACTATTCCAAAACAAATGTGGGCTGGGCTTAGACAAGAAACAAGCCCAGTAATTTTATCTATGGCAACTTGTTTAGTTTTATTATCAATAGCATTATTGACAACCGTTGAGTTGTTAAGGAGAAGATCTGAGAGATTAAGAGGAATAAATAGATAAATCTTATAAAGCCTCTATTATAGTAGCGATTCCCATCCCTAAACCAATGCATTGAGTGGAAAGTGCAAACCTTTTATTTTCTCTTTTTAATAACTCAGCAGCTTTTCCGGTAATTCTTGCACCAGTAGCTCCTAATGGATGCCCTAGAGCTATAGCACCCCCATCTAAATTGACTTTCTTCTGATTAATATTTAAATCTCTTATACATGCTAGTGATTGTGATGCAAAAGCCTCATTTAATTCGACAATATCAATATCATTAATTGAAAGATTAGCTCTTTTTAGGGCTTTCTTTGTTGCAGATATAGGTCCTAGCCCCATAAAATTTGGGTCACAACCCTCTATGGCAGTAGATTTTATTCTTCCATAAATTTCTAATTTATTTTGTTTAGCAAAATTTTCTTCACAAATTAATGTAACCGCTGCACCATCTGTTAAGGCTGAAGCAGTAGCTGCAGTAACTGTTCCATTTGAGTCAAAAGCAGGTTTCAATTTATTTAATTTATCCATAGTACTTTTTGGCCTAATATTTCCATCGACTTCTATATTATTAACACTAACAATTTCGCTTTTAAATTTACCTTGGTTCTGTGCATAATGTGCTTTGTCATGACTCTGTAAGGCAAATTCTTGTTGTTCTATTCTTGAAATTTTATATTTTTTTGCAACATTTTCTGCAGTAGTGCCCATTGAGAGATATAAGTGTGGGTTTTGTTCAGCATTTTCGCTAATTGGGTAAGGCATAGGATCAAATCCAGTCCTAACTCTTGTCATACTTTCAACTCCACCACACAAAAACATTTTTCCTGAACCCATTGCAATTTTACCTGCAGCAATATGAATTGCTTCCATAGATGAGCCACACCATCTATCAACAGTCATACCTGGTATTGTAATGTCTAAATTAGATAAAAAGGTAACCAATCTACCAATATTAAAACACTGCTCACCAACTTGAAAGGCACAACCTATAATAACATCTTCAATTTGGTCTGGATTAATTTTTGTTTTAAATATTAAATTTTTAATTACTTCAGCTAGTAGATTAACTGGCTTTATATCAACTAAACCTCCTTTATCTGCCATAGTAAAAGGTGATCTTAAGTATCCAGCAATAACTGTGTTGTACATTTTTATCTTTAAATTTTATATTAAATATATACTTTAATTAAATCAATTAAGCAGGAATTTTGTTCTATTTCAAGTTTTTGATTAATTTTATAAATTTTTAAAGTTTTAATGGATATTAAAAAAGTTGTAATTATTGGTTCAGGTACAATGGGTAGTGGTATTGCTGCTCATTTATGTAATGCGAATGTTCCTGTAACATTATTGGATTTAACAACTGATATAAGTATAAATGCACGAGAAAAAATTTTTAAATCAAGACCACCATTATTAATTGATAAATCAAAAATTAATAACATCAAAGTAGGAAATATTTCTGATGATTTTGATACAGTTAAAAAAGCTGATTGGGTGGTTGAAGCAGTAGTTGAAAGAATAGATATTAAGCATCAAATATATGATAAAATATTTAAATTCAGAAAAGACGGAGCTATAGTCTCTTCAAATACATCTTCAATACCAATTAAGGTGTTGTCAGAAAATTTAACTGACGAACAAAAAAAAGACTTTTGTATTACACACTTCTTTAATCCTGTTCGATATATGGGCTTGTTAGAAATTGTTAAAAATGAAAATAATGATTTAAAAAAAATAAATGCACTTCAAAAATTTTGTGAGATTGAGCTTGGTAAGGGGGCTATAGTCTGTAACGATACACCAGGTTTCTTAGGAAACAGAGTGGGTGTATATGCTATGCAAATAGCTATGACTGAGGCTTTCAAAATGAAATTAGCCGTGGAAGAGGCTGATGCTATTTTTGGACGACCAATGGGAATTCCTAAAACAGGAGTATTCGGTTTATATGATTTAATCGGTATTGATTTGATGGCCGATGTGCTGAAAAGTTTTATAAAAGAATTGCCTGAAACTGATAAATTTCATGAGGTCGCACAAGAAATTCCTCTAATTAAAAAATTAATTGAAACTGGTTATACTGGCCGAAAAGGGAAAGGTGGCTTTTACAGAATAAATAAAGAGGGAGGTGCAAAAATTTTACAGGCTTTAAATCTAGAAACAGGAGATTATTCAGCTAGTAAAAAAATTGATGTTAAGTCTGATAAAGTTGATCTTAAAAAATTAATTAATCGAGATGACAAATATGGTGAATATGCCTGGTCAGTTGTTTCAAAAATAATTAAATATTCATCATCATTAGTTCCTGAGATAACAGACGAATTTAACGATATTGACGAAGCAATGCGTCTTGGCTTTAACTGGTCTAAAGGACCTTTCGAGATGCTAGAAGAAATTGGAATAGAAAGCTTTTTTAATAAAATTGATAATTATGAAGGAAATAAATTTTTAGAAGATCTTGCAAAATCAAAAAATGAAAATTTTTATGGAGAAAGACAAAAATATACAAAAATTGAAACCTTAGGAAAAGTTAAGAGAAAAGCTCAAAGCATCGATGGAAATAGCTCTGCCCAAATCTATAAATTTAAAGACTATAACATTGTTGAATTTACCACAAAAGCAAACGCTTTAGATTACGATTCTATGGATGCTTTAAAAAAAGCAACAGATAAACCTTTAATTATTATTAATGAAAGTATGCAATTTTCTGCAGGAGTAAATCTAAGCTATACGATGGATTTTGCAAATAAAAGAGATTTTAAATCTATTGAAAAATTTATTAAGTATTTTCAAGAAACTTGTAAAGAACTTAAGTATTCAAAATATCCTGTGATATCTGCACCTTCTGGTTTAACTTTAGGAGGAGGCTTTGAAGTTCTTGTGCAAAGTAATTTTGTAGCATCGCATACAAATATTGTAATCGGTTTAGTTGAAACAATAGTAGGATTGATACCAGCTGGAGGTGGTTGCAAAGAAATGTTAGCAAGATGGCAGAATACGGAAGAAAGTAAAAAAGATCCACATTTTGCTCCATTAAAAGTTTTTGACATTATTGGTTATGGTAAGACAGCAACTTCACCGGTAGAGGCAGAACCTTTAAAATACCTTAAGCCAGAAGACAAAAAAATAATGAATAGAAATAGTTTACTCGAAGCATCAAAACAAATCTTAAATGAAAACCGAGATTTTAAATCGCCATCTAAATTAGTATTCAATTTGCCAGGTGAGAGTGTTAGGGGCGAAATGCACAAAGTTTTAGATAAACTTTACAATGATAAAGTTATACTAGATCACGGCATGGTAGTTGCTAAAGAATTAGCATATGTTCTAAGTGGTGGAGATACATCAATAGACAAACAACTTTCAGAAGATGATTTGTTTAAATTAGAGCTAGATGCTTTTATGAAGCTTATTGAAACACCTAAAACTCAGGAAAGAATAAAGCATACTCTTGCAACTGGAAAACCACTAATTAATTAGTTTTAAAATAAAATGAAAAAGGAAAAAAATAACAATCCAATTCAGCCAGTAAGTGGTACAAAAGTTCCGAGATATGTAGGTCCGTCTACATTTGCTAGATTGCCTGAGGTAAGAGACGTTGAAAGTTAACTAATTTGTTTGCAAAAACATCAAGAGAGGATATTTTCTAGAATGTTAGAAAAAAGAAAGTTTTATATAAACGGTTCATGGGTTGCTCCAAAAAAACCAAACGATATTGAAGTAATCAATCCAGCGACAGAAAAAGCTTGCGCAGTAATTTCACTTGGAAGTAAAGATGACGTTAATGATGCAGTGCTCTCTGCTAAAGAAGCATTCAAAACTTGGGGATATTCAACAAGAGAGGACAGAATTGCTCTATTGGAAACATTCTACACTTTATATAAGAAAAGATGGAACGATATAACCGATGCCATTATTCAAGAAATGGGAGCACCGAAGGATTTTGCATCAAAACTTCAAACAGGAACTGGAGCAAGTCATACAAAATCTTTTATAAGATATTTAAAAGAGTTTGAATTTGAAAAACCATTAGGTGATCATGCGAAAAATCAAAGATTAATATATGAGCCAAAAGGTGTTTGTGCATTAATTACTCCTTGGAACTGGCCAATGAACCAGGTCACCTTAAAAGTAATTCCAGCTTTATCGTCTGGCTGTACTATGATTTTAAAACCATCAGAATTAGCGCCACTTTCAGCTATGATACTTGCAGAATTAATTGACGAAGCAAAATTTCCAAAAGGTGTGTTTAACTTAGTAAATGGAGATGGTGCAACTACTGGTGATGCTTTAACTAGTCATCCAGACGTAAATATGATCTCATTTACAGGATCAACTAGAGCAGGTGCATTAATATCTCAAAATGCAGCAAAAGATTTTAAAAGAGTTAGTTTAGAACTTGGTGGCAAGGGAGCAAATATTATCTTTAAAGATGCAGATCCAGAAGCTATAGAAAGAGGAGCTTTAAGATGTTTTAGAAACTCAGGTCAATCTTGCAATGCTCCAACAAGGATGTTGGTTGAAAAATCGATGTATGATGAAGCAATAGAAAGACTAAAAAAATACACAAATGAATTTAAAGTGGATGTTCCAAAAAAAGAGGGTGAACATATTGGACCTGTAATTTCTGAAACACAATTTAATAAAATTCAAACTTTAATCCAAAAAGGAATAGACGAAGGTGCAAAATTAGTTGCTGGTGGCCCAGGAAAACCAGATGGTATGAAGGAGGGTTATTATGTTAAACCTACTGTATTTGCAGATGTCAATAATCAAATGGAAATAGCACGAACAGAAATATTTGGGCCAGTTTTGTCAGTAATACCATTTGAAACTGAAGAAGAGGCAATAGAAATTGCCAATGATACTGATTATGGTTTAACAAATTATATTCAAAGTCAAGACTCTGAAAAAATCAGAAGACTTGCTAGAAAACTAAGATCTGGAATGGTAGATGTAAATGGTGCCGGTATCGCAGTAGATGCTCCGTTTGGTGGATTTAAGCATTCTGGTATTGGAAGAGAAGCAGGTAAAGAAGGTTTGTTAGAATTCCTGGAAGTAAAATCAGTAGGTGGCTGGAGTTAATTTAAAGAGGATTTTTCTTTAATTCCTTCAAGTAGTTTTAAACACTTTTTTAATTCATCTAATATTATAAATTCATCAATTTTATGTGCTTGTTCAATAGAACCTGGGCCACAAACAACTGTACTTATTCCTATTTCTTGAAACAAACCTGCCTCAGTTCCAAAAGAAACAACCTGTCTTGAGTTATCGCCTGTTAAACTTGAAATTAATTCACAAGCATCAGATTTGTCTTTACGATCAAATCCAATTATTTCTCCGATAACTTTTTTTTCAATAGAAGATTTAGAAAAAACTTTTTTCATTTCTGGTAATAAAACTTCAGTTGCATATTTATCTAATTCCTGGTTTAAAAATACTGCATCTTCTTTAACCACTGGTCTTGTTTCCCAATTTACATGACATTTATCTGCAATCACGTTGTGAGCAATTCCACCAAAAATTCCCCCTATTGAAAGAGTTGAATGAGGAGGGTCAAATATTGAGTCTTTTGGGGCTCTATCTTTAAGTTTACTCCGTAATTCAATTAATTTATTTACATATCTTGAAGCATATTCAACAGCACTTACACCTTTTTGTGGAGTTGAACTATGACCTGCTAAACCTTTAAAATAAGTGGTGTATTCGTAACATCCTTTGTGAGCATCAATAATTTTCATATTTGTAGGCTCACCAACAATGCAAATTCCATCTTTAATTTCTCTTTTTTTTAATTCCTTTATGAGAATGGGGGCTCCTTGGCATGCGGTTTCTTCATCAAAAGTGAAGGAAAAATGAATATCTCTATCAAGGTTAGCTTTTGAATAAATTGGTGCAAAAGCTAATGTGCACGCAATAAACCCTTTCATGTCACATGACCCTCTCCCATAAAGTTTGTCTCCTTTTATTGTTGCCTTAAACGGATCTGTTGACCAGCCTTTAGACACAGGTACAACATCTGTATGCCCAGATAAAATTATAGGTTTTTTATTACTAGTTTTTTTAGATTTTATTGTTGCAAATAAATTAACTCTTTTTTTATCTTCATCAAAAGTTCTAAAAGAAGTGGCACCAAGTTTTTTTAATATATTATCACAGTAATCAATTAGAGAATTATTGTCTTCTCCTGAAATTGTTTTAAAGGATATTAAGTCAGTTAAAATTTTTACTGAGTTATCAAATAAAACATTTAAATTATTTTCTGTACTCATATTTAAATTTCATTATATATTAATTACATGAAAGAACAAATAACCTACGATACTTTTGATAAAGTTGATATTAGAGTTGGAACAGTAATTTCAGTTCAAAAAAATGAAAAAGCAAGAAAACCATCATTAGTTGTTAAGGTTGATTTTGGTGATGAAATTGGAATTAAACAATCTTCAGCTCAGATAACTCATTATTATAATGAGGAAAATTTAAAAGGAAAACAAGTTATTGGAGTTTGTAATTTTCCAGAAAAAAATATTGCTGGAGTAGTCTCTCAAGTACTAATTCTTGGATCAATCGATAAAGAAGGAAAAGTAATACTAGTCCATCCTTCTCAAAAATCTGAGAATGGTCTCCCTATAGCATAAATTATGCATCCTGAAATATTGTCTCTTTCTTTATTTATGTTTGTTTTAAGCTTTTCGCCAGGTCCCAATAATATTGTAGCTTCACATTCTGGATTTAATCATGGAATAAAAAAATCAGTGCCATTAATTCTAGGTGTTATCTTTGGGTTTACCACAATGTTAGCTTTAGTAAATTTTGTTCTAATTAATATATTTAATATTTATCCAATTATTCAAAAAATATTAGTTATTTGTGGATCAATTTTTTTAATTTATTTATCTTATAAGATATCATTTTCAAAATCTTCAAATAATAATGAAAATTTGCAACCTGTAAACTTTGTTGAAACATTTCTATATCAATTTTTTAATCCCAAAGGTGTGTTAGCCGCAATTACTGCAGTATCAACATACACGGAGTCGGGAGTTAATTTTTTGAAGTATTCTACTTGGGTTCTTAGTGTAGCGTTTATCTGTGCGTTGATAAGTGTAATTTTTTGGACAATGTTAGGAAAATTTATGAGTAAATTCGCGACAAATGATAAATTTATTAATTGGTTTAATTATGTTATGTCAACCCTCCTATTAGGTTGTATTGCAACTTTTTATTACTAAAAAAATGAAACCAGGCACAAAAAATTCTTATAATTCTCTAAAGGAAATCAATATAAGTGGGAAAAATTATAAATATTTTTCATTAATTGAAGCCGAAAAAAATGGTTTAGTTGGAATAAATAAACTTCCTAAATCTCTAAAAGTTCTATTAGAAAATTTGTTGAGATATGAGGACGACTTATCAGTAAGTAAAAATCAAATAGACTCTATTAAAAATTGGTTAGAAACAAAAAACTCTAACACAGAAATTGCCTATAGACCTGCAAGAGTTTTACTTCAGGATTATACTGGAATTCCAGCTGTTGCAGACTTAGCAGCAATGAGAGAAGCAGTTAAAGATAAAAATAAAGATCCAAACACAATTAATCCATTATCTTCAGTTGATCTTGTTATAGATCACTCCGTGCAGGTTGATCAGTCCGCAAAAGCAGATTCTTTTGAAAAAAATGTTGATATAGAATTTGAAAGAAATGCTGAACGTTATTCTTTTTTAAAATGGGGACAACAAGCTTTTAATAACTTTAGAATAGTACCTCCTGGCACAGGTATTTGCCATCAAGTAAATTTAGAATATTTATCTAAAGTAGTTTGGTCAGAGGAATTTAAAGGTGATAATTATCTTTTTCCTGACACTTTAGTTGGTACAGATAGTCATACAACTATGGTTAATGGATTATCAGTTTTAGGTTGGGGCGTTGGAGGTATTGAAGCAGAGGCTGGAATGTTAGGTCAACCTATTTCAATGTTAATACCTGAGGTTATAGGTTTTGAAGTTAGAAATAAAATGCCTGAAGGAACTACTGCAACAGATTTAGTCTTAACAGTTGTTAAGATGCTTAGAGACAAAGGTGTTGTTGGAAAATTTGTTGAATTTTATGGAGAAGGATTAAAAAATTTAACTCTTGCTGATAGAGCAACTATTGCAAATATGGCTCCTGAATATGGAGCGACATGTGGTTTTTTTCCAGTAGATGATGAAACTTTAAAATATTTAAAATTCTCAGGAAGAGATCAACATACAGTTGATATTGTTGAAAAGTATGCAAAAGAGCAAGGACTATGGGCAAGTAATGATATTGTTTTTACAGACACACTTACACTAGATATGTCTTCAATTGTACCTACCATTTCAGGTCCTAAAAGACCACAAGATAAAGTTTTATTAACAGACGCGCCAACCTCTTTTAAAAAAGTACTAGAGGAAGCAACTAATAAAAAAGAAAAGTCGGTTGCAAATGTTTCGAATTCTGATTTTAAAATAAAAGATGGTTCAATACTTATTGCAGCAATAACTTCGTGTACAAATACCTCAAACCCAAATGTTTTAATTGGAGCAGGTTTGTTAGCTAAAAAAGCAGTCGATTTTGGATTGGAAGTTAAGCCTTGGGTAAAAACTTCTCTAGCACCAGGATCACAGGTTGTAACAGACTATTTGGCTAAAGCAGGACTAAACACATATTTAGATAAATTAGGCTTTAATTTAGTAGGTTATGGATGCACAACTTGTATTGGTAACTCTGGACCGTTAGCAGACAATATTGTTGAGGCTATACAAAAAGAAAACATTTATTCAGTCTCAGTTTTATCGGGAAATAGAAATTTTGAAGGAAGAATTTCTCCTCATATCAAAGCTAATTATTTAGCATCACCGCCATTAGTTGTCGCCTATGCCCTAGCGGGCCACATGGAATTTGATTTATATAAAGATTCATTAGGAAAAGATAAGGATGGCAATGATGTATTTTTAAAAGACATAT
>CACMYE010000006.1 GCA_902617825.1 uncultured Pelagibacteraceae bacterium
CTTTTCATCCTTATATAGTAATTAAAGATGGATTTGCATTATTGATGTTCATGATTGTATTTGCTTTTTTTGTATTCTACGCGCCTAATATATTAGGACATGCTGATAATTATATAGAAGCTAATCCATTAGTAACACCTGCACACATTGTGCCTGAATGGTATCTGTTACCTTTTTATGCAATTCTAAGATCAGTTCCTGATAAGTTGCTTGGGGTTGTAGCTATGTTATCTGCAATTTTAATTTTAGCTGTTTTACCTTGGCTAGATACTTCAAAAATAAGATCAGCAGTATTTAGACCACTCTATAAGCAGTTTTATTGGATACTAGTAGCTGACGTTTTAATATTAGGTTACATGGGTGCAATGCCTGCTGAAGGGCTTTACTTATTGATTGCAAGAGTTGCAACAGCTTATTATTTCCTTCATTTTTTAGTTATATTACCAGTGTTAGGGTTAAAGGAGAGGACTATACCTTTGCCATTAAGTATTACTGAACCCGTACTGGGAGGGTCGCCCAATATGGCAATGGCTAAAAAAAATGAGAGTAAAATAGAATAGTGAAAATAATACTTAAACTATTTTCAATAATAATATTGTTTTGCGTATCTAGTGCTAATGTAATTTCTGCAGAAAAAGTTGAGTACTTAAAAACTGACTGGACCTTTAAAGGTCTTTTTGGAAAATTTGATAGAGCCTCACTTCAAAGAGGATATCAAGTTTATACTGAAGTCTGTGCAGCTTGCCATTCAATGAAATATTTGAGTTACAGAAATTTATCTGAAAAGGGTGGTCCAGAATTCTCAGTGGCTCAAGCCAAAGCAATTGCCGCTTCATTTGAGGTAACAGACGGACCAAATGCTGACGGTGAAATGTTTCAAAGACCAGGAAAACTATCTGACAAATTTGTGATGCCTTATGAAAATGTTAAGGCAGCAGAAGCAGCTAATGGTGGTGCATATCCTCCAGATATGTCTGTATTAGTAAAAGCTAGGGGAGGTGGAGTAGATTATATATATTCTTTGTTGCAGGGCTATGAAGAAGCTCCAAGTGGAATGATTTTAGATGACGGTGTTCATTACAATAAATATATGTATGGAAACAAAATTAAAATGTCAGCACCTCTCTCAGACGGAATTATTGAATATTCAGATGGAACAAAAGCAAGTGTTGAACAAATGTCAAAAGATGTGACTACCTTCTTAATGTGGGCAGCAGAACCAAGTTTAGAAGCCAGACATCAAATGGGCTTTAAAGCTATTGTGTATTTAATAATTTTAACAATTCTTGTTTATTTCAGTATGAAGAGAATTTGGTCACGTGTTAAATCGGAAGTTTAATACATCCCCATCTTTAACAATATAGTCCTTACCTTCTAACCTCATTTTTCCGTTAGTTTTAGAATTCACCCAACCATCATTAGTAACAAAATCTTCATAAGAAATTGTTTCAGCTCTTATAAATCCTTTTTCAAAATCTGTGTGAATCTCTCCAGCAGCCTTTGGAGCAGTACAATTCTTTTGTATTGTCCAAGCTCTAGTTTCTTCTGGACCAGATGTAAAATAAGTATCAAGTTCTAAAATTTTATATCCTTTTTGGATTAGCATACTTAATCCAGTATCTTTTAAACCTATCATATCCATATAATTTTTTTTCTCTTCTTTTTCTAATTCATTTATTTGATTTTCAATATCAGCTGAAACTATTAGAGTATGTGCTCTCCCATATTTCTCAATGAAAGCATTTGTATAATTATTACCTTCTCTCACACTTTGTTCATCAACATTACAAACAAATATCTTAGGTTTAATTGATAGTAATCCACTTTGATTCAGTTGTTTCGTTTTAAATTGAGATTTAAGAACAGATATATCTTTATCATTATTTATACAATCTAATGCAATTTCTAAAATTTTGAGTTGCTCTTCATCTACATTTTTTTTGTTATTTTTTTCTAACCTTTTTTGTATAGACTCTAAGTCTGCAAGCATCATTTCTGTTTCGATAATCTCTAAATCTCTAATGGGATCAACAGTTGGGTTAACGTTTTGAATATCATCAGAGTCAAAGCATCTAATCATATGAATTACAGCATCCACCTCTCTTATATGAGAAAGAAATTTATTTCCTAAACCTTCACCTTTTGAGGCACCTTTCACAAGGCCAGCTATATCAACAAATGAAATCGTTGTATTAATTGTTTTTTTTGAATTGGAAACTTTAGATAGTTTTTCAAGTCGCTCGTCTGGGACAGGAACTACTCCTATGTTAGGGTCAATTGTGCAAAAGGGAAAGTTCGCAGCCTGAGCTTTACTAGAATTTGTAAGTGCATTGAATAAAGTAGATTTACCAACATTGGGTAAACCAACTATTCCACATTTAAAACTCATTATTTATTATTTACTGTGCTTGAAAATAAATCTAATTTTTTATTCACTAATATCGAAATTGATTCTGTAATATCATTTGTAATTTTTTCTAGCCCCATCATTTCATCCTCATCAAAATTTTGTAAAACATAATCGCTTACTTCCATATTTTCTTTTGGTTTACCAATCCCAACTCTTACTCTTGAATAATCTTTACCAATAAATTTATCGATTGAGGCAATACCGTTATGCCCGGCACTTGATCCCCCAAACTTTGCTTTAATTTTTCCAAATTCAACATCCAAATCATCGTGGAAAACAATTACATCTTCAGCATCAATTTTGAAATATTCAATTAGTTCTCGAATACATATTCCAGAATTATTCATAAATGTTAATGGCTTGATGGCATAAACCTTTTGTTCAGCAACATTACCAGTGGTTAGCAGTCCTTTAAACTTTGGTTTTTGTTTCGATAAGCCAAATTTTTTATTAATTGAGTCGATTATTTTAAAACCAACATTATGTCTGTTATTTTCACTATCTGGAGTTGGGTTACCTAAACCTACAAATAAAAGCATATTATGGATTTTAATGGGAAGTAAATTTCAATTTTGATAACTTATTTTTTTTCTTCAGCAGGCTTTTTATCTTCACCTTCTTTTTTATCACCTTCAGCTGTAGGCTTATCACCGTCTGTAGCAGCAGCTTCTGCTCCTGCCGCTCCCTCTTCACCTTCAGTTGCTTCTGCTTCAGCTGGTTTTTCAGGTTCTTTCATTACCGTTGGAGCAGCTAGTGTTGCAATTACAAAGTCCCTCCCTTGAATTGTGGGCATGACTTCTTCATCTAA
The DNA here is from genome assembly GCA_902617825.1 of uncultured Pelagibacteraceae bacterium. Classification (GTDB taxonomy): domain Bacteria; phylum Pseudomonadota; class Alphaproteobacteria; order Pelagibacterales; family Pelagibacteraceae; genus Pelagibacter. The sequence continues at coordinate 3,219 of CACMYE010000006.1, forward strand.
AGTTATTGATGAAATTTTGAAACTCTCACCAATATCAATTCCATCTAAATCTATCACAAGATTTTCAGGAATTTTCTCACTAGGACATTTTAATTCAACTTTTCTTCTAACTATATTCAATACTCCACCTCTTTTTAGTCCCGGTGAACTTTCATGATTAATAAATTTTACTGGAACTTCAATTTTAATTCTTACACCTGGAACCACTCTTAAAAAATCTACATGAATCGGCTCATCAGTTATAATGTCGTACTTTATTTCTTTAGGAAGAACGTTTTGTATTTTGCCATCAACATTCAAGGCAATAATGTTTGACAAAAAATTTTCTTTTTCAATTAATGATTTTAGTAATTTTTTTGAAATTGCCACACTTTCATTTTGAGCATCACCACCATAAATTATAGCAGGTACACTTCCATTGTCTCTTAGGGAGCTTAGCTCGCCTTTAGTTTTTGTATTTCTAATGTTGGCGTCTATTGAATTCATAAAAACAAAAGTTTTTAGCTCAAGATCCTTAATAACTCAAGGTAATTATTTAAATAAATCAGAAACAGAGGTTGAGTTTGATATTCTTTTAATTGCCTCTCCCATTAAGGCTGAAATAGATAGAACTTCAATGTTTTTAGCACTCTTGGTTTTGTTTATATTGTCAATTGTATCTGTGATTACTAAATTTTTAATTACAGAATTTTTAATTTTTTTTACGGCTTCTCCGCTCAAAACTCCGTGAGTAATATAAACATAAACTTCTTTTGCTCCTCGATTTTTTAAAGCTTTAGCTGCATTGACTATAGTTCCACCTGAATCAATGATATCATCTACTATTATACAAGTTTTACCTTTGACTTCTCCAATAACATTCATTACTTGAGATTGACCAGGTTTTGGTCTTCTTTTATCAACAATTGCAAGACCAACATTTAAAATTTTTCCCAGTGATCTTGCTCTTTCAGTTCCACCAACATCAGGTGCAACACATACAATATTTTTACTTTTAATATTTTTTTTTACATGTCTTGCAAAAATGGGTGTAGAAAATAAGTTATCGACTGGAATATCAAAAAATCCTTGAATTTGTCCAGCATGTAAATCAACTGTTACGACTCTGTCTGCTCCTGCTTTTGTAATTAAATTTGAAACAAGTTTTGCTGATATTGAAGTTCTTGGAACCACTTTTCTATCTTGTCTAGCATAACCAAAATATGGAATGACCGCTGTTATATTTTTAGCAGAAGATCTTTTTAAAGCATCTATGCACAATAAAAGTTCCATTAAGTTGTCATTTGCAGGAGATGAAATAGACTGAATTATAAAAATACTATTTCCTCTAATGTTTTCATTTAATTCAACATATATTTCACCATCTGAAAAATTTCTAATACTTGAATTAACTAGTTTAGATTTTAAAAATTTAGCTATACTTTTACTGAGAGGCTTATTGCTAGTTCCAGATAATAATTTCATTTGAAATGAAGCTAATTAAGCATAATTATTGAAATATTTCTACCATAATCAGCATGTTTTAAACTTAAAGCTCTTCTTGCACTGAAGAATTTATTCTTAAAATCAAATGTATCAATTTTAACTTTTTCTATTTTTTTTATCCTATTCTTTAAAAGCATAGATTTTACGTAGTTTGATAAATTGAAATATAACTTTTTTTGCTTTATTCTAAAAAAAATTTTGTTCCTTATGTCTTTTTTTAAAAATTTATTTTTGAAGTCATTTTGAACCTCATAATTGTCAATTGAAATAGAAGGGCCTATTACGGCAGAAATATTTTGTGGCTTAGATCCTTTTTTAACCATAAATTTGATAACTCTATCAACTATTCCTTTATATGCTCCTTTCCAGCCTGCGTGAATTGCTGCAATTATTTTTTTTTGGTGATCATAAATCAAAATTGGCACACAGTCTGCAGTTAGAATAGCAATTGGTAAGTTTTTTTGATTAGTGATTACAGCATCTACTTTTGGTTTTGATCTAAATTGATATTTTTCATCAATATAAATAAATTTATTACTATGGATTTGATTAAGTAAAAAAATATCTCTAGCAGAGTTTTTTATTTTTCTTCTTACTATTTCTAAATTTTTTCTAACATTACTTAGTTTATCTTTTGACCCTGGTGCACAATTAAGACTTTTATAAATATTTTTTGAAATACCCCCTTTGCTATTAAAAAAGCCATGTTTTAAATTTTTAATTTTTGAAAGTTTTTTGGATTTAATCACTCTGAAATCCTGTGTGAAATTTATTATTTTTGGTTTTTATAAGCATAACTTTAAACAATTCACCCATCTGCTTTTCATCTATTAGTCTTCTTATTCTGTAAAATAAGTCAGTTTTTTTTGAAAAAGCTATATCCTTACTCACAATCTCGGCTCTTTGAAGAATTCCCATACTTGTTAAAAATTTTTTTTGAGTTGTTACAAGGGTATCTAAGTTTTTATTTTGATTAATAAATTTTTGAAATAAATTAAAATTAATATTGTAAGTAATATCAGACTCACCAATATTTTCTAATATATTTGTGTATTTATGATTATTGACTGCTTGAAGAGTATTCTGCATTTTTCGATCTAAATAACCATAATCTATGATTAGTATTCCACCCTTATTTTTTTCTATTATATTACCTATAACTTTTAAATATTTAAAAGCCTCAGGAGAATATTCAATTACATTTTGCTCTTTTGAAATTTCAAAATTTAGTTTTTCCTCAATTAATTTAATATTTGTTTTTACTTCGTTAAATTTTACATCTTTAGGATTTCCAAGATCTACAAATTTTTCGTACCAGTCATCTTGTCTTTTAAAAAACTGTTTTATTGGTAAAGCATCAAAAAATTCATTTGCTATAAAAATAGTTGGACTTGTGTAATTTTTCTCTAAATCTTGGATCCAAGTGATCTTCTTACTTTTAAGATTTTTTTTCTGTTCTTTTATTAGATATTGACTTTTTTCGTGAATCATAAACTTACAAGAACTAAAATGTTCTGGAAAATTTTCTAATGTTTCACAAATCACTTTTATCATTTCACCGTTTCCAGCTCCCAACTCAATTAAATTAAATTTTTTTGGGGAACCTAAACTTTTTAAAAAAGTAATTAGCCAAATAGTTATAATCTCTGAAAAAAGCCTTGTAATATTTGGAGCTGTGATGAAATCACCTTCCTTACCAAAGGGATTTTGCTTCATATAATAGCCAGAATTTTTATCGTAAAGTGCCCAATTAATAAATTGGTCTAAAGATAAATTAATTGATTTGTTTATTTTCATTTATAAAATAAAATAGAACTACGCCAGTTAAAATTAGAATTACACTTAGAATTTGCCCCATAGTTAAATTAAATAATAAATAACCTAACTGTGAGTCGGGAATTCTTAAAAACTCAATAGAAAATCTAAATATTGAGTAAAAAATTAAAAATAAACTTGATATCAAACCTGGCCTTAACAAAAAATTTTTATTTTTAAAATTCATTAAAATAACAAATAAAATTATTCCTTCTAGCATTGCCTCATATATCTGCGTCGGATGTCTTGGTAAATTATCAATCTGAACAAAAGTTACTGACCATGGGAGATCAGTTACTTTTCCATAAAGTTCTGAATTTATAAAATTCGATAGCCTTCCAAAAAAAATTCCAATTGGAGAGACCAGAGCCACAATATCCATATATAAAAAAGGGTTTTGATTATTTCTTCTTCCAAAAATTATACTTGCAATTATAATTCCGATTAATCCACCATGAAAGGACATGCCTCCTTCCCATATCTTAAAAATATCTATTAAATTATTTAAATAATATTCAAGATTGTAAAGCAATATATATCCAATTCTTCCACCTAAAATAATTCCGATAATTAAATATGTGATGTAATCATCAAATTTTTTATTGATACCCGCATTTTTAATGAATATTTTTTTTGCAACAAACCACCCAAACAAAATACCAACAATATAAGCTAATGAATACCATCTGATTTCTAAGGAAAAAATTTCAATTGCAACTGGGTCAAAATTATTGATGAACATTTTAATTTATACTTATAATGTATATCTCAAATATGAAAAACTCTAAATTTATAATTGATAAGTTTGCAAAATTGATTGAGCAAGGGTTGGTCTCTTCAAAAGATTTATCAGTGGAAATCTTAAATATTTTCAAATCTAAAAGAGATGAATTTGTTTTTAAAATGAAATTAACAAGCAAGGATGAATTTGATGTTCTTTCAAAACGAGTTGAGAACCTTGAACTTAAAATTAAAAAGCTTGAAAGTAAAAAGAAAAAAAGCACTAAACAGGTAAAAAAATCTTAACTCTTAAACCATCCATTTTAGATTTCTCAAGTTTAATATTTCCACCATGTGATTTTACAATATCTGATGCAATCGATAAACCAAGTCCAACACTCGATTTTGAGCCCGCCCTTCCTTTATCTATTTTATAAAATGGTTTAAATACATTATCATATTCATTTTTTGCGATACCTGGACCATCATCATCAATAATAATAAATAGATTTGTATTCTTTTTATTAAGGCTTAATTCTACTTTATTTGCATATTTTAATGCATTATCAACTAGATTATTTAGACATCTACTGATTAAATTTTTTCTACCGTTAATATAGATTCTGGGTAACAAATTTTTTGAAATATTTTTATTATTATATTTTTTGATTAATTCATCAATTAACTCAGACAAGTTAAACATTTGATCTTTCTCAACATAAGATGAGCTTGTAAATTGAAGATATTCGTTAAGCATTTTTTCCATTTCGTTGATATCTTCAGTTAATTTATCCACTGAATCTTTGTCTTTAATAAATGCAAGCTGCAACTTCATTCTTGTCAAAGGTGTTCTTAAATCATGGCTTATACCTGATAACATTTCAGTTCTTTGTTTTAGATGCCTCCCAATTCTTTTTCTCATTCTATCAAATTCATGACCAGCTTGTCTTATTTCAAGAGCTCCAGAGGGTTTATATTCCTCAATTTCCTCACCTTTACCAAATCTCTCTGCCGCGCGAGCAAGATTTGTAATTGGTCTTGTTTGATTCTTTAAAAATATTAGTGATATGATCACCATAATTATTGCAGGTACTGTTATCCACAATGCAAAAATTCTAGCAGATGAACTAGCAACACGATCTTTTGGTACTAAAAATTTAAAATATCCATCTTTATATTTAATTCTTAAGTCAATTAGCTCTTTATAGTTTGTTGAATCAAACCAAAAATTTTCTACAGAAAACTTTGATTTTAATTCTCTCCTTAATGTTCGGTCGATAGGACTAAACCATCTTTCACTTTGTTGATTTTGTAATTCTTCATTAATTTTAAGTTCAATATTTAAATCTAAAAATAATGAAAAAAGGTTATATATCTCTTGCTTATCAACTTTCTCACTTTCATAAGTCTCAATAAATGCACTTATTTCATTTACTAATGTTCTTGTCATTCCTTTATTAGTTTTAATCCAAAGGCTATCGAAAAATACAATTGTAATGATTAGCTGAATAACAATAACAGGGACTGCAACAATTAAAAGTGCCCTGTAAAATAGTCTTTTGGGTAAAACTTTTCTGAATAAACTATTCAATCCAGAGAACATATCCTGCTCCTCTTATGGTCTGTAAAAATTTTGGGTTTTTTGGATCAATTTCTATTTTTTTTCTTAAACGAGTTATGATTACATCAATTGACCTTTCTTTATCTAAACTAATTAATTGACCAATGCTTTCTCTTGAAAATGTATTTCCAGGATTATTAATCATTTTTTCTAAAATTACCTTTTCTGTATTATTTATTTTGAATTCCTTTTTATTTTTAATAATTAGTAATTTATTCAAATCAATTTTTACATTTTCAAACTCGATAATTCTTTTTTGATCAATCTTAATAGTTTTAGTCAAAATATTTTTAATTCTCAAAATTAGTTCTTTTGGCTCAAAAGGTTTAGCCAGATAATCATCTGCCCCAAGCTCGAGTCCTTCAACTCTCTCACTTGCCTCACCTTTAGCCGTTAAAAGTATAATTGGAGTATCTAAATCTTTCTTGTGGTCATTAATGAAATCCAAACCACTTTTTCCTGACATCATTATATCTAGTATAATTAAATCAAATTTGATAATTTTTATTTTTTCTGACGCGTTTTCAGCACTATCTGAAGTTGTAACTAAAAAATTATTTTCATTTAAATATTTTTTCACTAATGATCTAATTCCCTCATCGTCATCGACTAGTAAAATATGAGCTTTAAATTTATCCATTTATAATTTTACTTAAAACATTATCAAAATTTATTACTTCCTCAGAACTGGAATTAAGTAATGCATTGTAAATTCTTTTTTTTTGCTGATTAAAAACTTCATTAAATATCTTTTCACCTTTATCATTTAAAAATACATGCTTAACTCTGGTATCTTGCTCATCTTTTTTAAACATAATAATTTCTAATTTTATTAAATCTTTTAAAACTCTGTTAAGACTTTGTTTGGTAACTTTTAATCTTTTCAATAACTCTGATATTGAAATACCCTCATACATTGATAACAGATGGATCACTTTATGGTGCGCTAAGCCAATAGAGTATTTATCTAATATCTTTTTAGAATCAGAGAAAGTTTCTCTGTAGCTTACAAAAAGTTTTTCTATCAAATCTTTAAGCTGATCATCTTTTAAATATAAAAGTTCTTTCATTATGGGTAAGTTATATTGACATATTAAAGATACAAAGTTATTTTTGAATTATAATTAAATATTTTTAATCATGATACCTTACGACAAAAGATCTGGAAAAATATGGTACAACGATGAGCTTGTAGATTGGGGAGACGTTAAACTTCACGTTTTAAGCCATGGTTTACATTACGCAAGTTGTGTTTTTGAAGGAGAAAGAGTTTATGATGGATCAATCTTTAAACTAGAAGAACATACCTCTAGATTTTTTCATTCAGCTAAGAGAATGGGTTTTGAGATCCCTTATTCAGAGGAACATATTAACATTGCTTCAAATAAAATTATTGCAACGCAAAAAGTTGAAAATGGATATGTTAGACCAGTTGCATGGAGAGGTAGTGAGATGATGGCTATCTCAGCACAAAAAACAAAAATTCATGTTGCAATTGCAACTTGGGAGTGGGGCTCATATTTTGATCCAAAATTAAAAGTTGAGGGTATAAAATTAAATATTTCAAACTGGAGAAGACCTGCGCCCAATACAATTCCATGGGATACTAAAGCATCTGGTCTTTATATGATTTGTACACTGTCAAAACATGAAGCAGAAAAACAAGGTTACACGGACTCATTAATGTTAGATCATGAAGGGAATGTAGCTGAAGCAACTGGTGCTAATATTTTTTTTAGAGATAAAGAAGGAGAACTTCATACCCCAATTCCAGATTCTTTTTTAGATGGAATAACAAGAAGGACCGTAATTGGAATTGCAAAGTCAAAAAATATTAAAGTTCACGAAAGAAAAATAAAACCCGAGGAGTTATCAAACTTTGTTGGATGTTTTTTAACAGGTACTGCTGCTGAAGTAACCCCAGTTTCGTGCATAGCAGAAAATCAATATAAAGTTTGTGATACTATAATTGATTTAAATGAGAGTTATCAAAATTTAGTTAGGAATAAAAAAGCAGCCTAATCTTTATTGTCCTCAGACAAAGCGTGATCAATTCCTTTGCGCATATAATCATATCCAGTAAAAAGGGTTAAAGCTGCAGATAGCCATAAAAGAATAATGCCAATAGTTTGAGCATTATAATCCTGGAAGTTAATAATCTTATTTCCTGTATCTCCTGATAAAAGAAGAGCAATTGAAACCATTTGTAAAACTGTTTTTAATTTAGCAAGGCTAGAAACTGGAAGTTTAATTTTTCCTTTTGCTAAAAATTCTCTTAGCCCTGAAATTAATATTTCTCTAGTAAGAATAATAATTGCAGCAATAACCTCATAATTTCTGATAGTACCATCCATTACTAAAAGAATTAGTGCTGTAGCGACGATAATTTTATCAGCTATTGGATCCAGCAACTCTCCCAACCTAGACTCTTCCCCCATCATTCTTGCTAACATTCCATCAAGAAAATCGGTAAATGATGCTACAACAAATAATATCAAAGCAGTCAAATCACCATAAAATCCAGGCAAGTAAAACGCTAAAACAAAAAAAGGAACAATAATTATTCGTCCAATCGTTAATATATTTGGAATTTTTTTAAGCATAACTATTCGTGAAAAAAGTTATATATCTTTTTTGCTACTTTTTCCTCAACACCTTCAACTGACTTGATTTCATCTAAACTCGCAGACTCTACTGACCTTGCTGATCCAAAATGGTTCAATAACGCCCTTTTTCTTATGGATCCAATCCCATCTATTTGGTCAAGTAGAGATTTACTTATTCCTTTCTTTCTTTTGGCTCTATGTGCACTTATTGCAAATCGATGAGATTCATCCCTAATTCTCTGAAGAAAAAATAAAGTTGGATCATTTCTTAAAAACTTAAACTCTTTGCCATTATGAAAAAAGGTTTCGTTACCACTGTTTCTCAGTTTACCTTTGGCAATTGCTACAATAGGAATATCATGAAGACCAAGTTCATTTAAGCTCTCTCTTGCAACAGAATATTGGCCCTTTCCACCATCAACTAATACTAAATCAGGAAAGGTTAAATAATTATCCTTTTCTTGAACAGCTCTTTTAAATCTTCTATTTAAAACCTCACGCAACATACCATAATCATCCTGTTCATTTTTTTTGTGCTTAATATTAAATTTTCTATACCTTTTTTTTATAAAACCTTCATCGCCATAAGCAATCAAAGCGCCAACACTATTAGTACCCTGTATGTGACTATTGTCATAAACCTCAATTAAATTGATATTAGTTTCTAAATTGAATTTACTAGCAACAGCATCAAATAACTCTCTATTATTTTGACTTTCATAAAGCTTTCTATTCAAACTGTCTTTTGCATTTTTAATTGCTTGATTAATCACTTTTAATTTTGAACCTTTTTTGGCAACTGAAATAGTAATTTGTTTACCCTCTTTATTTGAAAGTGTCTTTTCAATTAGAATTTTTTCTTTAATTTCTTCAGATAAAATTATTGATGAGGGGACACTTTTATTTTCATAAAATTGAGAAACAAATGAATTAATAATTTCTCCAAGTTTTTCATCTGGGTCATGTTTTGGAAAGAAAGGTTGATTGCCCCAATTTTGTTTAGATCTATAAAAAAATACTTGAATACAAGCTTTACCAGACTCTTTGTACCCAGCTATAACATCTGCTTCGACTAAATTTGCCTCATTTATTCTTTGAGATGACTGAATTATATTTAATGCTTTTATTCTATCTCTTAGAATTACTGCTTTTTCAAAATCAAGTTCCTCACTTGCTTTTTCCATTTGATTAGAAAGATTTTTTTGAATTTTTCTTGATTTTCCTGAAACAAATTCAATGGCATCGTCAACCGTTTGTTGATAGTCATCCTTTGTGACATAACCAACACATGGACCTGAACAACGTTTGATCTGATATAATATACAAGGCCTTTCTCTGTTTTTAAATACGGTATCATCACAAACTCTTAAGTGGAAAATTTTTTGGATCATTTTTATTGTCCAATTGGCGGATCCAGCTGATGCAAATGGACCAAAATAAAAGCCTTCTTTAGTTTTTTTCCCTCTGTGCCTTTTTATCTGAGGCCATTGATCATGGTTACCAATAAAAATGAAAGGAAATGATTTATCATCTCTAAGAAGGATATTAAACTTTGGTTTAAATTTTTTAATTAAATTTGCTTCAAGCAACAATGCTTCGCTTTCATTAGAAGTAGTCGTTATCTCTAATTTTCTTGTCTGAGACAGCATTCTCTCAGTTCTGATAATGTGATTTTTTTCAGATACATAACTTTTAAGTCTATTGGGTAAATTTTTTGCTTTTCCCACATAGAGAATTTCATCCTTAGAGTTCAGCATCCTATAGACACCAGGAAGTTTAGGAACTAATGGAAGTTCTTTTTTAATTACTTCTTTACCTATATCAGAGCTTATCATGACTTCTTTTTTTTGAAATTTGAATACCAACAGATGAGCAATCTTTCATGATTTCTAATTTCTCAATTTGAAGACTTATTTTATCAATTCTCTTATCTTTAAATAATTCATCGAATACATCCTCTGCTAATGTTTCAAGAAAATTATAATGTTTATTTTTAACAAGTTTTTTTATCAACTTTACAATTTTTGCATAGTTTACAATTGATTTAATATCTTTGTCATTTGATGGTTTTTTATCCTCGTAATTTACGTCCAAATTAAATTTTACTTTCTGGGATTTCTCTTTTTCAAAATCAAAATAACCTAGCTTCAGATCTAAAATTAATTCTTTGATTAAAACTTTTTTTTCATAATTAAATAAACTTTTGGTATTATCAATTTTAACTATTTTTAAATTGCTCTTTTTCATCTTCTAAAGTCTTGATGCGATATACTCTTTGATTAGTGGGTGATAATGCATAAAACAATCGGCAAAATCTATGATATGAAAATTTTTTAATGGTTCTTCCCAATCTGATCCCGCTGTATTGCATTTTTTCCCATTAACTGTTTTCTTTTCAGAAATTACAACTCTCTTAAAGTTTGGAACATCATCCATCCAATCAGATGTTAATCCTTCAAATTGATCCATAGGATGGGTAAAAATTAAAACTGGTGCATTTCCTTTTTTAATTATGTCAATTTGATCTTGTCTCCATTGAGCCATACCAGGATATTTTTTATGAAATTTTTCCATAGCTTTTTCATAGCCAACTTTTTTTACTTTATATTTTTTTGATAAATTCCAAAAACACGCAGGCATTAATGATATCCCTCCACCTACTTCTTCCAGGTATTCTGCTGTTAGCCTTAATGTTGCCCATCCTCCACAAGAGTGACCTGACATAAAAATTTGTTTCTTTGGTACTCCCATTTTAACAAATTTTTTAATAACTTCTAAATTACCCTCAACTCTTCGATCCATTTTTGAAGTCCCTGGATAAGGTCCTTCCCATTTTTTCATCCACATTCCTATTTTTCCTAACTTAGCACCTAAATCACCTTCGAGTTGACCTTGGCAGTGAACATAAACCATGATTTCTTTACCATTTATTTTATCCCCAGCTAGCTGAGCCCAATTTCTAAGCTCTCTTATCCAGAAGCAATCTTTTAATCCTACATCGTTTCCGTTAGAACCATGATTGTATATTATTATTATTTTATCTTCAGGATTATTTACTTGAAAATTTTCGTTAATTTTAATTTTATCTTTCCATTTATTTGTCGGTATTACAAAACCATCTTTTTTTATACTTTCGTTTGAACTAGCAACACTGTTGCCTAATATTAAACTAAGTATGATAAGTGCTAAAAATTTTTTCATTCTTTTCCTCCCATAATATCTGGCGTTTGCCAGTTTAGATTTTGACCACTATCAATTGCTAAAACTTGACCGGTAATAGATATATTTTTTATAAAAAAGTCAACTGCATTACATATTTGTTTAACATCAACTTGTCTTTTTAAAGGGGTTGCTAAATACTGTTTTTTAAAATGTTTTTCAGACTGTCTCTTATTTTTGATTGTGGGTCCTGGCGCTATACCGTTAACCCTAATATTAGGTGCCAAACTCATAGCACTTGTTTTTGTAAGAGTATAAAGACCAGTTTTACTTATTGTGTATGAAAAAAAGTAAGGAGTTAGTTTAAAAACTCTCTGATCGATTATATTAATTATATTATTGTTTTTTCCTTTTATATTTTTAGCAAATTCTTTTGACAGTAAAGCGGGAGTTCTTAAATTTGTTCTTAAGTGTTTACCCCAACTGTGTGTTGTAAAACTTTCAAGTTTATCGTTTTCAAATAAGGAGGCATTGTTTATCAAACAATCAAAAAATATTAATTTTGATTTTGCATATTTAACAATTTTATTTATATCATTTTCTTTACTTAAATCACCTTTCACAAGATAAACTTTAGTACCATTTATCTCTAATTCTTTTTTTAGTTTTTCAGCTTTTAATTTTGATTTATTGAAATGAATTAATATTTCTTTATTTGCTCCAGATAATTTTTTTGCGATTGCAGCACCAATTCTGGTTGCCCCACCAGTAATAATTATTTTCCGTGCTTCCATTTTTTATCTCTTTTTTTTGTGACCTTAGTGCCTGGCATACCCATTGTCGATCTACCTTTTGGATAAAGCTTATTTTTTACATCATATTGTCTTATTTTTGGGTTAAGTGTAATTTCTAGCTCAGTACTTTCTAACTTTCTAATTTCATCTCTTATTTTAGCAGCTTCTTCAAACTCAAGGTTGGCAGCAGACTCTTTCATTTTCTTATCTAGACCTTTTAAGTGTTTTTTTAAATTGCCACCGATATTAGAGCCATCACTGATTTTAACATAATCTTTTTCATAAACACTTTCTAGGATATCACTTATTTCTTTTTTTACTGACTTAGCGTCAATCTTATGTTTTTTATTATAATCCAATTGGATTTCTCTTCTTCGGTCAGTTTCTGCTATTGCTTTTTTTATACTTTTTGTCTCTTTATCAGCATACAAAATGACTTTTCCATCAACATTTCTTGCAGCTCGTCCAATTGTTTGAATTAAAGATGTTTCAGATCTAAGAAATCCTTCTTTATCAGCATCCAAAATACCAACAAGTGCACATTCTGGAATATCTAAGCCTTCTCTTAAAAGATTAATTCCAACAAGAACATCAAAAACACCCATTCTAAGATCGCGCATAATTTCTATTCTCTCCAAGGTATCTATATCAGAGTGAAGGTACCTAACTTTAATCCCATTTTCATGAAGATATTCAGTTAAATCCTCAGCCATTTTTTTGGTTAAAGTCGTAACGAGTACACGGTGATTATTTTCAATAACTCTTTTGCATTCATGCATTAAATCATCGACTTGATTTTTAGCAGGTCTTATTTCTACTGGTGGATCAATTAAACCTGTTGGTCTAATAACTTGATCTATAAATTTTCCTTTTGTTTGTTCTAATTCCCATGGACCAGGAGTTGCAGATACAAATACTGTTTGAGTTCTCATTAGATCCCATTCTTCAAACTTTAATGGTCTATTATCCATACAGGATGGGAGTCTAAATCCATATTCTGCTAAGGTGCTTTTCCTAGATCTGTCACCTTTGTACATTCCATTAAGTTGCGGAACAGTTACGTGACACTCATCGACAAAAATGAGAGTATTATCGGGAAAATATTCAAAAAGAGTAGGGGGTGGTTCACCTGGTTTTCTTCCCGATAAAAATCTTGAATAATTTTCAATTCCAGCACAAGATCCTGTTGCTTCAATCATCTCTAGATCAAATTTAGTTCTTTCCTCTAATCTTTGAGCTTCTAGTAATTTATTTTCAGCTTTATGTTTTTTTAAGGTGATTTCCAATTCTTTTTTAATATTGATAACAGCTTGTTCTATTGTAGGCTTTGGTGTTATATAATGACTGTTTGCATAAACTTTAACCAAACTTAGTTCTCTTACCTGGTCACCAGTCAAAGGATCAAATTCCTCAATTTGTTCAAGCTTATCTCCAAACAGACTTAATCTCCAGGCTCTGTCTTCAAGATGAGATGGAAATATTTCTAAATATTCTCCTCGAGCTCTAAAAGTACCTCTATAAAAATTTTGATCGTTTCGTTTATATTGTAAAGCTACTAAAGATTTTATTAATTCTTCACGGTTGTAATCATTATTCTTTTGGAGCGTTAAAGTCATTTTACTATAGGCTTCAACAGATCCTAGTCCATAAATACACGAAACACTCGCAACTATAAGTACATCATCTCTCTCTAGTAGAGATCTAGTTGCTGAATGCCTCATACGATCTATTTGTTCGTTAATTGAAGCTTCTTTTTCTATGTATGTGTCTGATCTTGGAACATATGCTTCTGGAGTGTAATAGTCATAATAAGAAACGAAATATTCAACTGCGTTATCTGGAAAAAAAGTTTTCATTTCCCCGTAAAGTTGAGCAGCAAGTGTTTTATTTGGAGCAAGAATCAGCGCAGGTCTGTTTGTTGCCTCTATAACTTTAGCCATTGTGAATGTTTTACCTGAGCCTGTAACACCAAGTAATACCTGATTAAATTGATCTTTGTTAGCGCCACTAACTAATTTTTTTATTGCCTCAGGTTGATCACCTGCAGGCTTAAAATCAGATTTAATTTTGAATTTTTTTCCTCCTTCGAGTTTTCCACCTATTTGAGGATTTTTACTTTGGATATCTGTAATTAGATCTTGATATGTATTTTCCATATATTAAACAAGGTATTAGAATTTATTTTTATTTCAATGAGCATAATATCAGACAGTTTAAAGAGGATTAAACCTTCACCTACAATTGCTGTAACCCAAAAAGCAAGAGAATTAAAGGCAGCAGGAAAAGATGTTATTGGTTTAGGTGCGGGTGAACCAGATTTTGATACACCGGATAATATTAAGCAAGCAGCTATAAAGGCAATAAACGATGGAGATACCAAGTACACTGCTGTTGATGGAACTTCAGCCCTAAAAAAAGCAATAGTCGAAAAATTTAAAAAAGAAAATAAACTAGACTATACAATAGACCAAATTACAGTTGGAGCAGGTGGAAAGCATGTAATTTATAATGCAATGATGGCTACACTCAACGACGGTGACGAGGTTATTATTCCAGCTCCTTATTGGGTTTCTTACCCAGATATTGTTTTATTAGCTGGGGGTAAGCCAGTTGTAATGGAGTGTAATGAAAAACAAGGCTTTAAAATAAACTCAGCAGATTTAGAAAAATTTATAACTTCGAAAACAAAATGGATTATTCTCAACTCTCCGTCTAATCCTACCGGAGCGTGTTACACGGAAAAAGAAATTAGAGAAATCGCAAAAGTTCTGGAAAAGCATACTCACGTATATATTTTAAGTGATGATATCTATGAGCATGTAACCTATGAAGAGTTTAAATTTTTTACTATTGCTCAAATTCAAAATTTAAAAGAAAGAGTGCTTACTATGAATGGCGTAAGTAAAGCTTACTCAATGACTGGTTGGAGAATAGGCTATGCAGCAGGTCCAAAAGAAATTATTAAAGCCATCGCAAAAATCCAGTCACAATCAACAACTAATCCTTCATCAATTAGTCAAGCCGCATCAGTAGAGGCATTAAGCGGAACACAAGATTTTATAAAAAAAAGAGCAGATTCATTTCAAGAAAGAAGAGATTTTGTCGTTAAAGCCTTAAATGATATTGATGGAATTGAGTGTCTAAATCCTGATGGTGCTTTTTATGTCTTCCCTAGTTGCAAAGGTTTAATGGGAAAAAAAGATACAAATGGAAAAGAAATTAAGTCAGACACGGATTTTGTTCAATCTCTTTTAGAGAATAGTGGTATCGCCGTTGTTCAAGGTTCTGCTTTTGGGCTTGAGGGATTTTTTAGAATTTCTTATGCAACTTCAATGGATAATCTCAAAAAAGCTTTAGAAAAAATATCTTCTTTTTGTAAAAGCTTGAGTTAATGAAAACAGCCCTAGTATTTGGTTCATCAGGCTTAATTGGTGGGCATCTTCTTTATCAATTAATTAAAAACGATAACTATAATAAAATAAAATTATTTTTACGTTCAGAAATATTCATTAATGAACCTAAAATTGAAATTATTAAAACTGATTTCGACGATTTAGAAAATCACAAAGAAGATGTCAAAGGAGATGATTGTTTTTTTTGTATTGGAACTACAAAACAAAACTCCCCCGACAAAAAAGAATACCAAAAAGTAGAGCTAGAAATACCAAAAAAAATAGCGCAAATTGCAAGATCCAATTCAGTAAATTCATTTATTTTTGTATCTTCAATATATGCCAATCCAAAAAGTTCAGGAGATTATGTAAAATTCAAAGGTTTAGTTGAAGAAGAATTAAAAAAATTAAAATTCTCAAATTTAGGAATATTAAGACCTTCTTTTTTAATGGGAAACAGAAAAGAGAATAGAACAGCTGAAAAAGTAGGTATTCTGACTTTTAGATTATTGTCACCATTATTACTTGGGCCACTTAAAAAAATGAAACCGATTAATTCAGAAAAAGTTGCAAAAGCAATGATAAAAATTGCAAACGAAAATTTAAGAAAAACTACTTTTGAGTCTGATGAAATAGTTGAAATATCTTCAGGCTAAATTCAGTCTAATTACTGATTTTGCTGCATCAATAACTGCAATTTCAGATGCCATGAATTTCATTTGAAGAATGTCTTCTGCGTATGTTTGGTCTGTTTGCATTTCTAGTCCAAGATCAGGAACCATAGTCTTTGCACTTGTGTCTATATAACTTAGAAGTTTAACCATAAAATTAGGTAATTCTCTTTTAGGAAGTTTTTTTGCATGGCTTGGAATATTTTTTGCCATTATCTGTGATAATTCAAGAATACTTCTTACTTCAGATCCAACAATCAATCTTCTGCCTCCAGCTCTTTTATTAGTTAAAGATAGAACATGGGCTTTAGCAACATCTTTTACGTGAGATATCATTACTGAAAATTTTGGGGCAGCTGGATATTTTCCTTGAAGTAATTGTTTTGCATATTCCATTGAAGTACATGTTTTTTCATTTAAAAAATCCCCTAAAACAAAGCCAGGATTGATACACGTCAAACTATTTTTAAGACCTTTACTTTCCATAAGATCCCAAGCAGCTTTTTCAGCTCTTGTTTTTGATACAAAATAGTCTGTAGTTTTATCCCACTCTAAGTCAGTCCAGTCATTTTCACCAAATGTATAAGGGTTAGATCTGTTTGGTTTTCTGAACATGCATACTATGGAAGAAGTTTTAACAAAATGTTCAACTCCCGCATTTATTCCTGCATTTAAAACTCTTAAAGTTCCATCTTTTGCTGCTGGGGTGAGTGACTCCCTATCATTTGAAACTTTTAAAGGAAACGGAGAAGCTACATGTATGATATATTTGCAGCCCATAGCAGCTTCATTCCAGCCTTCATCCTTTAATAAATCTAACTCTACAAATGATAATTTTCCAGTTGAAACTTTATTTTCCTCTAATGTTTTTTTTGTTTGTTCAATTGAATTTGAATTCCTAACAGTACCTAAAACTTCGTAATCTGAATTTAGTAATTCGATAGCAACATGTTTTGCAACAAACCCACTAATACCAGTAAGCAATACTTTTTCTGACATTTAATTCTTAAAATTTAAAATAATCTTTTATATCTTTTTGAAATAAAAGGTAAATACAAGAAATCTGTAATAAAGTATTTAAAATTAAAATAGATCTTACTATTAATTCATTAAATCCTATTTCTGGGATAGGTCCATAAGGAGCAGCAAAACTTACATTTATTGCTCCAATTAAATCAAGTAAACCAACCACATTCCATGACAGCAACATAACCCATAGTATAGTACTTGGTTTTTTTATAATGTAGTAAACTAAAAATATAGCTGTTATCCCAATAAAAAAGTCACCTATAAAAGGAACTATCCATTCAGATGGTGCCGAACGTTCATTACCAGAAAAAATCCAAAACAGAAATAAGCCAGATCCAACTGCTCTGAATGACATCCATCCAGTCACAAAAATAATCCAATTTATTTTCATTTTTTAGTGAGATAAAAATTTTTCAGCTTCAAGAGCAGCCATACATCCCATACCTGCAGCAGTTACAGCTTGTCTAAAAGTTTTGTCTTTTACATCTCCAGCTGCGTAAACACCAGGAACATTCGTTTCAGTCGAGTCGGATTTTGTAATTAGATATCCTTCTTTATCCATTTCTAATTGATTTTTAAAAAGCTGAGTTGCAGGATCGTGACCAATCGCAATAAATACTCCATCAAGTTTTATTTCTTCAATATTATTTGTTTTAACATTTTTAATTTTAATTCCTTTTACATTTTTAGGCTCATTGTCTCCGATTACATCTTCAACAACAGAGTCCCAAATAATTTCTATCTTTTTATTTTCCATCAATTTTTTTTGAAGCATTTTTTCAGCTCGCAAACTATCTCGTCTGTGGATCAATTTAACTTTAGATGCAAATTTTGTAAGAAACATTGCTTCTTCAACAGCAGCATTTCCACCACCAACCACTGCAACTTCTTTATCTTTAAAAAAGAAACCATCACATGTTGCACAAGCTGAAACTCCAAAACCTCTAAATTCTTGTTCCGATTTGATATTTAACCATCTGGCTTGAGCACCTGTTGAAATAATTATGCTGTCAGCAGTATATTTTTGTCCACTGTCTCCAACTGCTTCAAAAGGTTCTGATTTCAAATTCACAGACGCAATGTGATCTTCAATCATTTCTGTACCGACCGCTTTTGCTTGATCTTTCATTTGATCCATTAACCAAGGACCTTGGATTACATCTGCAAATCCTGGATAATTCTCAACATCAGTTGTAGTTGTTAATTGTCCACCAGGTTCAGCTCCATAAACTAGAATAGGATTTAACATTGCACGAGCAGCATAAACTGCTGCAGTGTATCCAGCAGGACCGGATCCAATTATTAACACTTTTGTGTGTTTAGTTGGATTTTGACTCATATGAAAGCTATATAGTAATTAATGTCTAAATTAAAAGGTTTATTATTAACGCAAGGTATGCACGGAATGATCAGCCAAGTGGAAGGTTTGGCTAAAGCACTTGAAATTGATTTTATTCACTGCAAAGTTGAAACAAACAATATTTGGAAAATTATTCCACCAAGATTCTCTCCAATTTCACAAACCGTTTATAAAAAAATAGATCATACAGACTTTGATTTAATAATTTCGTGCGGAAGAAAAAGTGTAATTCCTTCAATTCACTTAAAAAGTATTTCTAATAAAAAAATTTTTAATATTCATATTCAAGATCCAAAAGTAGATTTTAAGCATTTTGATTTGATTGTTGCACCAGAGCACGATGCAATAGAAGGAGACAATGTTATAAGTACAAAAGGTGCAATTCATTACTTAACAGAGGAAGAAATTTCAGAAAATAAAGAATATTTAAACTCTTTTATTAAAAAAGATAACAGAAAAGTATTGGCCTTAATTTTGGGAGGACCGACAAAATATTATGATTATTCGATAAAAAATATGAAACATATTTTTTCAATGGTTTATAAATTAATAAAAAAACATGATTTACAACTTGTAGTTATTCCCTCAATGAGAACTCCACTAGGTACTATTCATCATGCTAAGGAATTTTTTGGTGAAAATCACACTATAATAATGGATGTAAATAAAAAAGCATACTTGTCTGCACTTGCAATATCAGAAAATATAGTAGTTACTTGCGACTCTAGTTCAATGATTTCTGAAGCTGCTTTGACTGGTAAACCTATATATGTTGCAAATATTATTCCAAAAAAAAACGATAAAAAATTTCAAAGATTTCGAAATTTATTTAGAGAGCTGAATATTACAAGAAACTTAGGAGAAGAAGTTGAAATTTGGAACTATGAAAAGTTAACTGAAACTAATAGAGTAGCAAAACTTATAAGCGAAAAAATTCAATCTTAATGTCATTTTTAAATTCTATAAAAAACTATTCAACAAAACATAAAATTCCTTTCGATCATTGGGAATACAGTGATGCACTAAGCGAAGGTTCAATTGAAGAAATAATTAAAGCAGATATTCCAGATTTAAACAAACTTAATCTGTCGTATGATGGAACAAGAGCAATTGATGGTGGTGGCGCAGAATTCCGAGAGGGGATTGCGTCAGGAGGTAAAGCAATAAAATTTAGATGTTTTGTATGTAAAGAGAATGCCACACAGTTTCCACATCTAGTTAAATTTATTAATGAATTGCAATCTAAAGAAACACATAAAACTATTTCTGAAATGATTGGGAGGGACTTATCAAATTCATATGTAAGAGTTGAAGTTATTTGTGACCGAGAAGGATTTTGGTTAAAACCTCATTGTGATATTAAAGAAAAATTAATGTCAGGATTGATATTTGTGAATAATACCAATGAGTCTGAGGATTTAGGGACAGATTTTTATAATGAAAAGTTAGAGAAAGTTAAAACTTTACCTTACAGAAATAATTATGGGTATCTTTTTACTAGTGGTCCAAATACCTGGCATGGAATGGAAAAAAAGAAAATTCTAAAAGAGAGACGATGTTTACAAGTTAATTATGTGACTTTTGAAACAGATTGGAAAGTTGAATAATTTTATTTTTCCCAATCAAATCTTGGAAACGAGTCAAAAACTTTAAAAATCCCCTCTGACCATTGATTACAAACCTTTGAATAATTCTCGTCCGTAACATTTAAACATTCAAGTGTAGATAGATTATCAGCATCTTTTTTAAGAACGGCAAAATCAATTGGAGGTCCAACAGTAAGATCACTTTTTAATGTAGAGTCCATAGAAATCAGCGCACATCTTGATGCATCACCAATTGAAACACTTGGTTTAATAACCCTATCAAGAATTGGTTTCCCATACTTTACCTCTCCGATTACAAGATATGGTTTACTGTCAGCTGGTCTAATATAATTTCCTTGAGGATAAACTAAATATAATTCATGTTGCTGACCTTTAATTTGCCCTCCAACAATAAAAGTGGAACCTAACAAAACGTTATCAGTGTTTATTCCTTGAGGTGATGAATGTTCAATATTTAATGATCCAATATAAGATGCTATTTGTTCAAAATCATTGCAAGTATTTAAATTCATTATGCCTGTAGTGCTCTTTAGATCTTTTTCAATTGATTTATAAACTGCTTGAGATGTTCCTAGATTTCCTGATGTTACGATTACAACAGTTCTATCACCTACATCGTGTGTCATCATTTTGGAATAAATATTTACGTTATCTAAACCAGCGTTTGTCCTTGAGTCTGAAGCAAAAACAAGACCTTCGTTTGTTTTTATACCTATACAGTAAGTCATCTCCACTTAATAATTAGTTAATTATAACATTTTTTCATAATCAATTAAAAGCATATCAGATATATCTAATATGCATTTGCTAATTTTATTCAAGTATTAAACACTATGCTGTTATGGTCTCAAAGCTTTGGAAAAACTATAATTCAAGTTATGCTTACGACGGTTATTTTACTAAAGATAACAAACTTCGAAAGCATGCCGCAATAATTTCATCCATTTTAGAGAGATACGGCAAAAAAAAGCTTCAAGAAATTGAAAAAAATTGTCAGAGCACAATAAGTGCTAGAGGTATTAACTTTAGAGTTTATGCTGCAAATAATAGAGCAGAAGAGAAAAAATGGCCTCTTGATATAATTCCAAGAATAATTCCAAAAACACAATGGAACAAAGTCTCAAAAGGTTTAAAGCAGCGAGTAAAAGCTTTAAATTTATTTATTGATGATGTTTATAATCAAAAAAAAATATTTAAAGATAAAGTTGTACCAAGAGAAATTATTTTTAATTCTCCCTTTTATGTAAAAGAATGCGAAGGGTTTTCTCCTAAACACAAAGCTTGGTCAAATATCTCTGGAGTTGATTTAATAAGAAATACAAATGGTGATTATTTAGTTTTAGAAGACAATTTAAGAGTACCTTCGGGTGTATCTTATATGCTCGAAAATAGAATGGTAATGAGAGATGTATTTCCTGAATTATTTACAAGATATAAAGTTGCATCAATTCACCAATACACAAACAAATTATTCAATTGTATGGTCGAATGTATTCCAAAAAAAACTGCTAATCCACATATGGTAGTTTTGACACCTGGTATATATAATTCAGCTTATTTTGAGCACTCTTTTTTGGCTGAGCAAATGGGTATTGCTTTAGTCGAAGGAAAAGATTTATTCGTTGAGAACGATATTGTTTACATGAAAACTGTCAAAGGTCCTCTTAAGGTTGATTGTATATATAGACGTCTTGATGATAATTTTTTAGATCCCAAGGTATTTAATAAAGAGTCAGTTATAGGTGTGCCAGGATTATTTAAGAGCTGGCGTAAAGGAAATGTTGGAATAATTAATGCTATAGGTACTGGAGTTGCTGATGACAAAGTAGTTTACTCTTATGTTAACAAAATGATTGTTTATTATCTCGGTGAACAGCCAATCTTAAACCAGGTAGAAACTTACTTATGTCACAATAAAAATGAAAGAAACTATGTGATAGAAAATATTTCTAAGTTAGTTGTTAAACCTGCCAATGCCTCAGGTGGTTATGGAATAATGATAGGCCCTAAAGCAGATAAAAAAGAAAGAGATGAAGTAATTGCCAAAATTAAAAAAAACCCAAGAGAGTACATTGCACAACCACTCGAAACTCTCTCAACAGCACCAACAATTACTGAAAATGATATTGAGCCTAGACATCTAGATTTAAGACCTTTTGTTCTTAGTGGAAAAACTACGTATGTGAGCACAGGAGGATTAACGAGAGTTGCACTTAGAAAAGGAAGTACAATCGTTAATAGTTCTCAAGGTGGAGGATCCAAAGACACACTAATAGTTGATGTCTAAATTATTTATATATCCTGCAAAGAAGTAACTTCTAATTTTTTAGTTTTTAGCGACTTAATTGCTTTTAAACATGCTAAAGCTGTTGACATATTAGTACAATAGGGAACTTTATTTTTAAGTGTTCCTCTTCTAAGGGCTATAGCATCATTTAATCTGTGTTCACTATTTCCACCACCAGTATTTATTACAAGACCAATTTTTTTTGAGTCTAATATATCTACTATATGAGGTGAGCCGCTACTTACTTTATTAATAATTCTACATTTCATTCCATGTTTCCTTATGTATTCAGCTGTTCCTCGAGTTGCACAAAGTGTAAAATTTAATTTAACCAACTCTCTTGCTAATCCTATTCCTTCATCTTTATGACTATCTTTCAAGGAGATAAATGCCAATCCATCTTTTGGTAAAGAGTTAGAAGAGGCTATTTGGCTTTTTGCAAAAGCCATCCCAAAGTTTTTATCAAATCCCATTACTTCACCTGTTGATTTCATCTCAGGACCTAAAAGCAGATCGCTATTTGGAAATTTATTAAAAGGGAACACAGCTTCTTTAACTGCATACATTCCTTTGGACTTATCTCTTAAATTAAATTTAGATAATTTTTCACCAGCCATCACACGCGATGCAATTTTTGCAAGGGGTAATCCTTTTGCTTTAGATACAAATGGTACAGTTCTACTTGCTCTAGGATTAACTTCAATTACGTAAATTTCATCTTTTTTAATCGCGTATTGAATATTCATGAAACCTTTAACTTTTAAAGCTATTGCTAATTTCTTAGTTTGGTTTTCAATTTCTTTTATCAAGAATGGTTTTATAGATACAGGGGGCAAACTACATGCAGAGTCCCCGGAGTGAATACCAGCTTCCTCTATATGTTGCATGATCCCTGCAACATGAACTTGTTTTCCATCTGAGATGGCATCAACATCAACCTCCATTGCATGATCAATAAATTTATCGATTAAAATTGGATTTTCCTCAGCAGCCTTAAAAGCCTCTTCTACAAAATTTTTAAGTTGGTTTTTTTCATGAACAATTTCCATTGCCCTTCCACCCAATACATAAGAAGGTCTCACCATTAAAGGTAAACCAATTTTTTCAGAAATTTGTATTGCTTGTTTAAATGTTTTTGCAATACCACTTTCAGCTTGTTTTAATTTAAGTTTATTTAATAAACTTCTAAATCTATCTCTGTCCTCAGCTAAATCTATAGAAGTGTACTGCGTTCCTAGAATTGGAAGTTTGTGATCGTGTAAGAATTTTGCAAGTTTTATTGGTGTTTGCCCACCAAACTGTGCAATTATTCCAACAAGATTTCCTTTTTTTTGCTCCTTTTTAATTATGTTAAAGACGTATTCTTCCTTTAGGGGTTCAAAATAAAGGCGGTTACTGGTATCATAATCAGTTGAGACAGTTTCAGGATTACAATTAACCATGATTGTTTCAAAACCAGCATCTTTCAAAGAAAAACTTGCCTGACAGCAACAATAGTCAAATTCTATACCTTGTCCTATTCTGTTAGGACCGCCTCCTAAAATTATAATTTTTTTCTTTGAAGATGGATCTGCCTCACACTCTGAATTAATTGAGAAATTTCGTTGATATGTTGAATACATGTAAGGTGTAAAAGATTTAAATTCAGCAGCACAAGTATCAACTTTTTTGAAAACTGGTAAAATTTTAAGTGCTGTTCTTTTTCTTCTAACAATATCTTCTGAGGTTTTAGTTAATTCAGAAAGTTTTTTATCAGAAAAGCCAATTGATTTTACTTTATTAAACTCAGCAAAATTCTTTGGTAATCCTGTCTTTTTAATCATAATTTCTGTATCTACAATTTCTTTAATCTGCTCTAAAAACCAAGGATCAATTTTAGATAGTGTGAATATTCTTTTTAAATTAATTTTTTTTCGCATTGCTTCAGCAACCACAAGAAGTTTATTTGGAATATTTTCTTTAAGTTTTTTTTCAATTAGCTTTTTATTTAGATCAAGCACTCTATCTAATCCTGAAAAACCTGTTTCAAGAGAAACCAATGCTTTTTGAAGCGACTCTTTAAAATTTCTCCCAATTGCCATTGCTTCTCCAACCGATTTCATTGAAGTGCCTAATATTGCTGGAGAAGTTGAAAATTTTTCAAAAGTAAATCTTGGAATTTTTGTTACCACATAATCGATACTAGGCTCGAAGGATGCTGGGGTAACTTTTGTAATTTCGTTTTTTAATTCATCCAGAGTGTAACCAACAGCAAGTTTCGCTGCAACTTTTGCAATTGGAAAACCAGTTGCTTTTGATGCGAGCGCTGATGATCTAGAAACTCTTGGGTTCATTTCTATAACAACCATTCGTCCATTTTTTGGATTGATTGCAAATTGAACGTTGGATCCACCTGTCTCTACTCCAATTTTTCTTAAGCAAGCAATGGAAGCATTTCTCATGACTTGATATTCTTTATCAGTAAGGGTTAGTGCAGGGGCAACAGTTACCGAGTCTCCAGTATGAATTCCCATAGGATCAACATTTTCAATAGAACAGATAATAATACAGTTATCTTTTTTGTCTCTTACCACCTCCATCTCAAATTCTTTCCACCCTTCTAAACATTCTTCTACCAATACTTGGCTAACTGGAGATTCCTGAAGTCCACTTTTAATTATTTTTAAGTAATCTTTTTTATTTTTAGCAATTCCACCACCAAGACCTCCAAGTGTAAATGCAGGCCTAATAATTGCTGGAAGACCAATTTTTTTTAAAACCTTAGAGGCTTGGTTGATATTGTTGACAATTTCAGATTTAGGTAAATCTAAACCAATTTCAATCATATTTTTTCTGAATTTTTTCCTATCCTCTGCATTAGCAATTGCTTTGGAATTTGCACCTATGAGTTCAATATTATATTTTTTTAAAATTCCTTTTGTTTCTGCTTCCATTGCAAGATTGAGTGCAGTTTGACCACCCATTGTAGGAAGAATTGCATTAGGTTTTTCTTTAATAACTATTTTTTCTAAAACTTCTAACGTTATGGGCTCAATATAAGTTTTATCTGCAACATCTGGATCAGTCATAATAGTTGCAGGATTTGAATTAATTAATATTACTTTATAACCCTCATCTTTTAATGCTTTACAAGCTTGTGTGCCTGAGTAATCAAACTCACATGCTTGACCAATAATAATGGGTCCAGCTCCCACAACTAATATTTTTTTAATATCTTTTCTTTTTGGCATTTTTTTTCATGTTGTTAATAAATTCTTGAAATAGATAGACACTATCCTGTGGTCCAGGGTTAGACTCTGGATGATATTGTACTGAAAATATTGGTTTGTTTTTAAGTCTTATTCCTTCAATGGTGTTATCAAAAAGAGACTTATGAGTAACTTCAATTTTTTTTGGTAAAGTTTCCTCAACTACTACAAAACCATGGTTTTGACTAGTAATTTCAACTTTATCGTGGATTAAATTTTTAACTGGATGATTAGCCCCCCTATGACCCAACTTCATTTTTTTTGTTTTGCCACCCAAAGCTAAAGCTAAAATTTGATGACCTAAACAAATTCCAAATATAGGTAAATTTTTTTTGATTAATTCATTGAGTATTTCTATTGCATATTTTCCTGTCGCTGCTGGATCACCAGGACCATTAGACAAAAATATTCCATGTGGTTTAAGATTAAGTATTTTTTTTGCAGAAGTTTTACAAGAAACAACTGTTACTTTACATTTGAAGTCTGAAAAATATCTTAAAATATTTTTTTTTATTCCATAATCAATTGCAACCACATGAAAAAGGTTTTTTGTATTCTTTTTATATCCGATTTCTTTTTTCCAAGTTTGAAGACCTTTCCAAATGTAGTTCTTTGAGGTTGAAACTGTTACTGCAAGATCAAGGTTTTTTAAACCACCCCATTTAATGGTAGAATTTATTAATTTGCTAACATTAAACTCTCCATTTTTTGAGTAAGCAATTGTTCCCTTAGGTGCGCCTTTATCTCTAATAAAGTTTGTTAAACTTCGAGTATCCAGACCTGTAATTCCTACAATTTTATTTTTTTTGAGCCAGGCATCTAAATGCAAAAATGCTCTATAATTTGAAGGAGAGGTTATTTCTGAATTAAAGATTACTCCTCTTGTCCAGATTTTATCAGACTCGACATCTTCTTTATTGGTTCCAACATTTCCGATATGTGGAAACGTAAAATTTATAATCTGACCTGCATAAGATGGATCTGAAATTATTTCTTGGTAACCAGTTAAAGAGGTGTTAAAGCAAACTTCTCCAGTTGCTTCCCCTTTATAGCCAATCCCAATTCCCTTAAAAACCTTTTTGTTTTCAAGAACTAAAACGCCTGTATTAATCTGTGAATTTTTTGAGTTTGTTTTTTTTGCTTTTTTGATCAATTACAACTCATGAGTTAAAGGTTAATACAATAATTGCTTTATTATCGCAACAGAGATGTATTATAAAATTGTAAAAAAACAATTTTTCTTTTGAACAATTATTTCTTTGCAGTAAATTAAAAAAATTATGCCCTTAAAAGATACTATCGAAAACGAATATAAAACTGCTCTCAAATCAAAAGACAAAAATAAAATATCAACCTATAGGTTAATATTGTCATCCATTAAGGATCTAGACATAATCAATCGATCTGGACCTAATAAAAAAGATACAGACGATGAAGATATCAAGAAGCTTTTGAAAAAAATGGTTAAACAACGAGCCGAATCGATTGATATTTACAAAAAAAATAATCGAACTGATTTGTTAGAAGTTGAACAAAATGAGTATAATATTTTAACAGGATTTCTCCCAAAGCAACTTGGAGAAGAGGAAACTAAAAAAATCTGTGCAGATTTAATTGCTAAAGTGGGTGCTAATTCAATAAAAGATATGGGCAAAGTAATGGGTGAGTTAAAGAAAACCCATTCGGATGAAATTGATTTTGCTAAAGCAGGCCCAATGATCAAAGATCTATTAAATAAATAATGAAATATCCAAAAGAATACCTTGATGAAATTAAGACAAGGTTGAAAGTTTCAACAGTGGTCTCAAAAACAGTTTCCTTAAAAAAAAGAGGTAAAGAGTTTGTTGGTTTGTCTCCATTTAAAAACGAAAAAACACCTTCATTTACAGTAAATGATGAAAAAGAATTTTATCATTGTTTTGCAACTTCAGAACACGGAAACATTTTTGATTTTGTTATGAAAATTCAAAACCTTAGATTTGATGAAGCAGTAAAGCATTTAGCTCAATTAGCTGGAATGCAGCCTTATATGTTTTCAAAACAGGATGAAGAAAGAGAAAAAAAATGGAAAGAGTACCAATCAATTTTTAGTCAGTATGTAGATTTTTATCACAGTGAATTATTAAAAAATGAGAGTTATTCTATTGCAAGAGATTATTTAAAAAATAGATCTTTAACTAAAGAAGAAGTTAAAAAATTTAAAATTGGATACATAGAAAAAAATCCAAATTTCTTTCAGAAATTAAAAGATCATTATAGTGAGCAAACTTTAGTTGAAACGGGTCTATTTTACTTAGATGAAAAAAAGAAAATATATGTTGAAAGATTTAGAGGACGATTAGTTTTTCCAATTAATAATATCTCAGGTCAACCAATAGCTTTAGGAGGGAGAATAATCGAAAACGTAGATTACTTGGCTAAATATATAAATTCACCTGAAACAAATTTTTTTAAAAAAGGGTCTAATTTATATAATTTGGATTTAGCTCGAAAGCTTTCTAATAAAATGGATCATATCTATTTAGTTGAGGGTTATATGGATGTTGTTGGTTTAAGTAAAAATGGGATTGACAATGCAGTTGCCAATCTTGGAACTTCTTTGACTGATAAACAAATTTTAACTCTTAATCAGTTTTTTGATGACATTATTATATGCTTTGATGGTGATGAAAGTGGTTATAAAGCTGCATTAAGAGCAGCAGAAAACTCTATTAAAGAATTAAAACCAGAAAAAAATATTTCATTTTTATTTTTACCAGATAAAGAAGATCCTGACAGTTATGTGAATAAAAATGGTAAAGCTAATTTTATTGACTTTACTAAACAAAGTAAGCTTTCTATTCATCAATTTATTTTTAGTCATTACAAAAAACAAACAGAAAATAATCCTTCTTCATTAGCAATTTTTGAAAAAAAATTGAGAAGTATTGCAAGTACAATTAAAGATGATTTTATAAAAAAATATGTACTTGAGTATTTTTTAGAAAAAATTGCTGAATTAACACCACATTCTAATCAAAATAAGAAAAAATTCTTTGTTAAAAGAACCAAATCTCTAGATACAACAAAAAAGCATTTCAATGACAGTCAATCATTGACAGGGGTTGAACTTAAAGAGTTTTCTTTACTGTATTTAGTAATGAATAATTTAAATTTGCTACAAGCAAATATACATTTAATTGAAAATATTAAGTTATTTACTGAAGTTAATAAAAAAATATTTGAATTAATAATTGAGAAATTGAAATCTGGAGAACAAATTACAATTGAGGATCTAAAGTTAGACAATCAATTGTTAGAAAAGATAAATAAATTTGCACCCATTAAACATATTCTTAAAAATCAAGCTGATGATGATCAAAAAACGATCGAATTGTTAGAGGATATTTCAAGAGATTTAATGAATTATGATCTTGAGTTTAGAATACAAGAATTAGAATCGAAGTTCTCAGTTGATATGAGTGAGACCACATTTAATGAGCTAAAAGAGCTAAAAAAAAAGCAGAATCTCAATTAATCCAGCTAATTTAGTCATGGATTTTTGCAGATTTGACATTATATAAGACTTCCAAACTTTTATTGCTGTGGAAAGAATTATAACAAAATCATTTGCTAGATTAATGGGTCGTGGAACTCATAGAGGCTTCATTACCTATGAGGAGTTAAGCAAATCTCTTGGAAAAAGAAATTTATCCGATGATAACTTAGCCCAAGCTTTTATTCATATTTTGAATGAAAATGTTTCCTTAGTTGAAAAAAAATCTGATTTTAAAGTTTTAAGAAAAAAAGAAAACTCAGGTAAAGAAGAAGGTAAGACAATTGAAAAAAGCGATGATCCTATCAGGATGTATTTACGTGAGATGGGTGGTGTAGAACTTCTTTCTAGAGAAGGTGAAATTGCAATTGCAAAAAGAATTGAGGCTGGAAAAGATGTAATGTTAATTGCGCTTTCTCAAAGTCCAATTACAGCTCAACAGTTTTTCGAATGGAATGAAAAGTTACAAAAAGACGAAATTTTAGTAAGAGAAATTATAGATATAGACACCAATTATATGGAGGATGAGTCAACTGGACCAAGCGCTAAACAAAAAAATGCTGGTGAGACAGACAAAGAAGAAGGTTCATCTGATGAGGACGATGACTTTAATCCCACTCTCGCTGCTATGGAAACTGAGATTAAGCCTAAAGTTCTAAAAACTGTTAACACATTAACTAAAGAATACATAAAGTTAATAAAATACCAAAAAGAAAAATTAGATTGTGTCTTAAATTCACAAAATTTTTCTCCAGCAAAAGCTAAAGGTCATGACAAAATTGTTAGTGATATTTTAGAAAATATTAAATCACTTCAATTATCCCCATCTGTTTTAGAGGAACTTGTGCAAAAACATTACGTTGAAAATAAAAAAATTGTTTCTCTAGAGGGCAATCTTTTAAGACTTGCGATGGACCACAAAATTCCAAGAAATGAATTTATTAAATTTTATATTGGAAATGAAATAAACCCAAATTTAAAAAAATTCTTAGATACTAATAATATTTGGAAACAATTTTTCTCTAAAAACAAAGAAGAATTTAAAAATATTAGAGAAAGATTAATTGAAATTAGTCATAAACTTGGAATATCAGTAACAGATTTTAAAAAATTAGTAAGCAGAGTTCAAAAAGGTGAAAAAGAGTCTAGAATTGCAAAAAAAGAGATGGTTGAAGCTAATTTAAGGTTAGTTATCTCAATTGCAAAAAAATATACTAACCGTGGCCTTCAGTTTTTAGATTTAATTCAAGAGGGAAATATTGGCCTGATGAAAGCTGTTGATAAATTTGAATATAGAAGAGGATATAAGTTTTCTACATACGCTACTTGGTGGATCAGACAGGCAATAACAAGATCAATTGCTGATCAAGCTAGAACAATACGTATCCCTGTTCACATGATTGAAACAATTAATAAAATAGTTAGAACTCAAAGATTAATTTTGAGTGAATTTGGAAGAGAGGCTACTCCTGAAGAATTAGCTCAAAAACTAAGAATGCCACTTGATAAAGTTAGAAAAGTTCTGAAAATTTCAAAAGAACCAGTCTCTTTAGAAAAACCAGTTGGTGACGAAGAGGACAGTAGTTTAGGAGATTTTATTGAAGACACAAAAGCACTAGCACCACTTGAACAAGCAATTAAGTCAAACCTTGGTGAAGCAACTACTAAAATATTATCCACTTTAACGCCAAGAGAGGAAAGGGTTTTAAGAATGAGATTTGGAGTTGGTATGAATACCGATCACACTTTAGAAGAAGTTGGATTACAGTTCTCTGTAACAAGAGAGAGAATTCGACAGATTGAGGCAAAAGCACTTAGAAAATTAAAGCACCCTAGTAGATCAAAACAACTTAAAAGCTTTTTAGAAAGTTAATACTGGGCCGTTAGCTCAATAGTAGAGTACTGCATTGACATTGCAGGGGTAGTTGGAGCGTAACCAACACGGCCCACCATAAACAAATATCTTTAATTGATAACTAAAAAAAAATGATATAACTAACTTTAAGTTTTGGGCCTGTAGCTCAGTTGGTTAGAGCAGTACACTCATAATGTATTGGTCCCAGGTTCGAGTCCTGGCGGGCCCACCAACTAAATTAATTTTTTGAAAATTCCTCTAAAGTTTTGAATAGAGCGTTAATATCTCCATCATTAGAATTTAAGATTGATGAAAACTCTTCCTTTTGTGTTCTTGCTAAACTTAAACCCTCTATAATTAAATCTCTAATTAATGGGTTTTCAGGATCTTTTGTATAAACTCTCCAATCAATTTTTACCTCAGGTCTTTCAGATGTTGCTACTAACAAACTATTTACGATTGTATAGTTTTTATTTAAAACTTTTTTATCATTAACTTCTATCTCAGGATTAGTATATTCAGCCAGTCGACTAGAAAAGCTTTTTAAAAAATAATCCTCAAATAATTTTGAATATTCAATTTTTTGACTATCATTCAGATTTTTCCTCGCTGAACCTAGAGAATAAAAACCTACTCCTTTTATATCAACGGTTTCTTTAGCTACAGATTTTAACTCATTAATTTTTTCTTCTTTTGATATATTTTTTGATAAAATTTGCGACGCTCTATTTACAGTAGATTGTATAAATACATCTGGCTCAATAGAGTAAACATTTGAAGAGTTTATACTTAAAAGTAATAAAATTAAGAGAATTTTTTTCATTCGCAGAGAAATTTTTTATTGGCTATCTATTTCTTCCCAGTCTTCTTCATTTTTATAAATAACTTCAATATTTCCTCTATTTAGATTTTCAATTTTATTCTCTCTATCTTGTAAATATAAACTTTTTACCGAAGCATAAAAATCTACCGAGTTTTTTTCAAGATTATCTAAAGACTCAATATTATTTGCTCTAAACTCAATACCACTTAGAGCTTTTGATGTAAGAAAAACTCCTTCATTTAAAAACTCGTTATTACCATGTATTGAAGCATTATACCATGGATCTCCTCCCAAAACATTTGCAAAAGATCCAGCAGTATCCCTAATTGTTGAAGGCCCTAAAACTGGAAGAACTAAATAACATCCTGGACCTACACCCCAAGTTCCTAAAGTTTGACCATAATCTTCTTTAACATACTTTGGAAAACCCATCTTATTAGCAACATCAATTGTACCTAATAATCCAACTGTCGTATTAACAACTAATCTTCCGGTATTTATCAGTGCAGTTTTTACATCTCCTTGTAAAACATTGTTAGGGATAGTGATTAAGGTAGATAAATTTTTTATTGCGTTACTCGTTCCTTTTTGGACTGGATCTGGAAGCTTTCTATATCCCTTAGCAATTGGTTTTATAAAAGCTTTATCTAAACCTTGGTTAAAAGAAAAGGTAACTCTATTAAGTTTTTCGAAACAATCTTTTATCTTTTTAGATTGTTCTTTTTCAGATAACACTAATTCACCGTCAGAAGCTGCAATTGCATTAAAAGATAATAAAAAAATTGAAACTAAGGTTATTACAAATTGTTTGTACATGAACACTTATATATTATAAAAAATTAGATTATTAAATAGCATTTAAACTCAAAAAATGTCGATAAAGTGTTTATAAATAGGTAAAATTTATGCCAAAATCAAAGATGAATACAACCCTGAATTATTCCCCAAATTTTGATGTAAAAAAAAGGAGACTAAAACAAATAAAATTTATTATTTTTCATTACACTGGCATGAAAAAAGAAAGTCAAGCAATCAACAAATTAACTAACAGTAAATCAAAAGTTAGTAGTCATTACTTGATAAAAAATAATGGAGAAATATTAACCTTAGTACCTGATTTATATGTTGCATGGCATGCAGGAGAGTCATCCTGGAAAAAATATAAATCAATTAACAAATATTCAATAGGAATAGAAATTAGTAATTCTGGACATGAATATTCATATAAAAAATTTTCAAAAAAACAAATTGAATCGATCTTAAAATTAAGCACTTATTTAATAAAAAAATATAAAATTAAATCAAATTTTATATTAGGACACTCTGACATTGCTCCAGATAGAAAAAAAGATCCAGGGGAAAAGTTTCCTTGGAAATATTTGTCAGAAAATAAAATTGGTAACTGGCATAATTTAAATGAAAAAAATCTATTAAAAAAAAGAGATCAAATAGTTGATAAGTTAGAAGTAAACAAATTTATTACAAATTTATATAAAATTGGATACCCAAAAAATATATTTTTAAATACATATAAATACTCAAAATTATTGACATCTGCATTTCAGAGAAGATTTAGGCAAGAACTTGTAAATGGCATAATAGACCAAGAATGTCTTTTTATAAGCAATAAGCTTACAAAAACCTTAAATAAAAAATCTTGATATTTTATAGCTTAGTAGTAGATTACTTATGCCAGATAAACGACTTATCGCTTTAACTTATTAAAGAGGAAAGTCCGGGCTCTACAAGGAAACAGTGCCAGGTAATACCTGGCGGGGGAAACCCTAGGGATAGTGCCACAGAAAATAAACCGCCATAACATGGCAAGGGTGAAAAGGTGTGGTAAGAGCACACCGGTTCTATTGGTAACAATGAACGCTGGAAAACCCCACTGGGAGCAAGACTAAGTAGAGATGACATTGTTGCAAAACTAAAAGCCTTCCTTGGCTAGTCATCAGGGTTAGTTGCTTGAGCTTAAGAGTGATCTTAAGCCTAGACAAATGATAAGTTTAAATGACAGAACCCGGCTTATAGTTTGTCTGGCAAGTTTATTCTCATATTGTTTTTTTATATAAACTAGATGATCTTATTTCGACTCAGTATTGAGCCACTTATGTTCTTTCAATTCACTTTTTACTGAATGTCAATTTTCCTAAATTATTTATTATTTAAGAGATTTTAATATCAAAAAAGCCCCTAACAACTAAGAAAAATCTAGGAAGATTCAGGGTTTGACTATCATTTTAAATACCCATATATTCCCATATATTCCCAATTATGGAATTTTTAAAATTAAAAATATATGTTTTTATCAACTTACGAGAACAAATTAGACAAAAAAGGGAGAGTATCTGTGCCTGCTAGTTTTAGGTCGCATTTATCTAACTTAGGATACAATGGTGCTATATGTTATCCATCTTTTAATAATTCTTCAATAGAAGCGTGCTCTCAAGACAGAATAGAAAAAATTTCTTCTACAATTGACTCATTAAATCCATTTGAAGAAAAAAGAGATTATTTCGCAACTTCAATTTTAGCAGTAAGTATAAATTTACAATTTGATAGTGAAGGTAGAATTTCACTGACATCAAAATTATTAAAACATGCAAAAATTAAAAATAGTATGTTGTTTGTTGGTCAAGGGCAAACCTTTCAAATATGGGAACCAACAGCATTTGAAAAATTTAAGGTAATAGCGAGAAAAAAAGCAAATATAAATCGAGCTAATCTTAAATGGGAGTTTCAACAAAACAAACAATAGGGGATAAAAGATGACAATTAACTTTAAAGCACCAGAGATAAAAGAGCTACAACCACGACTATTAGTATTAGGCGTAGGTGGAGCAGGTGGAAATGCAATAAATGAAATGATTGAAAACAATATGCAAGGAGTAGAGTTTATTGCAGTAAATACTGATGCTCAAGATTTGAAGCTTAGTAAAGCAAAAACAAGAATTCAAATTGGTTTGAATTTAACGAAAGGGTTAGGAGCTGGTGCAAAACTTGATATCGGTCAAGCGGCAGCTGACGAGTCTTTAAATGAAATTGTAAATACACTTCAAGGTGCAAATATGGTTTTTATTGCAGCAGGTATGGGTGGTGGAACAGGCACTGGCGCTGCTCATGTCATCGCTAGAGCTGCTAAAGAATTAAATATCTTAACTGTAGGTGTTGTGACTCTTCCATTTTTATATGAAGGCCCCTCTAGAATGAGAAGAGCACAACAAGGTTTGGAAGAGTTGAGAAAACATGTAGATACAATAATTGTTATTCCAAACCAAAACCTATTTAAAATAGCTAATGAACAAACAACATTTGAAGAGTCATTTAATCTTTCAAACAATGTTTTGAGGCATGGTGTTCAAAGTGTTACAGATTTAATGGTAAGACCTGGAATAATCAACTTAGATTTTGCTGATGTTGAAACAGTAATGGCATCAATGGGTAAAGCAATGATGGGCACAGGTGAAGCTGAAGGTGAAGGTCGTGCAATGCAAGCTGCAGAGATGGCAATCAGCAATCCACTAATTGATGATTATACTTTAAAAGGCGCAAAAGGTTTATTAGTTAATATCACAGGTGGAAAAGATCTTAAACTTTTTGAAGTGGATGAAGTTGTTAACAAAATAAGGTCTGAAGTGGATGCAGAGGCAGAGGTAATAATTGGAGCTATCACTGATGCAGAGCTTGATGGAAAAATAAGAGTTTCAATTGTTGCAACTTCTCTCGACGGGCAACAACCTGAAACTAAGTCAGTAATAAATATGGTTCATCGAATACAAAATCGAAATCCTGGATATTCAGACTTTTCTGGTATTGGATCATCAGCATCTTTTAATTTTTCAAACCCAAATTCAAGTCCAATTTCACATGGTGCTAATGCTTTAAAGCTTGAAAATGAAATAGTTCAGGAACAACATGGTGAAACTGCTGATACAAATGTTACAAATGAGGAAGTTTTTCAGAACACAAATCTTAATACAGAAAGTGTTGTTTTAGATACAACAGTAAATGAGATGGAGAAATCTTTTACTCAAGAGGCTGTAGAGACTCAGCATGAGACTAACATAACAGACAGTTTTGAAGAAGGTGCTTCAAATGATTTGAAAGAATTTGGTGTAGACTCGGACTCGCCAGATTTATTCAGTTCAGAAACAGAAAATTCAAGTTCAGAAGATTTATTATCCTCAGAAGAAGTAGAAGAGGATGATCTTGAAATACCAGCATTCCTTAGAAGACAAAAAAATTAATGGTCTTCAAAGAAATAAATGGACGCCGCCATAACATCAATGATGCACAAGCATTATCCGGTGTTGCTAAAAGAAATTATTAGCATTATTTCCCCTCAATATGGCGGCACATTTATTGACTGTACTTTTGGCCAAGGTGGTTACTCCAAAAAAATATTAGAGTTTGATAAAACTAGAGTAATAGCTTTAGACAGAGATCCTGAAAGTGAAAAGATTGCTTTAAAACTAGAAGAAAAATTTGAAGAAAGATTTAAGTTTAAAAATATTAAATTCAGTCAATTAAATAATTTAAAATTAAAAAACGAAAATATTAAAGGTATTATATTTGATTTAGGATACTCTTATACTCAAATAAAAGACCCAAATAAGGGCTTATCTTTTGATTATGTTGGTAAATTAAATATGCAACTTGGTTTGAATTCTTATTCAGCTGAAGAAGCAATAAACAAGTTAGATCAAAAAGAATTAGAAAAAATTTTTAAGTTTTTTGGGGACGAAAAAGAGGGAAAACATATAGCAAGAAGTATTGTTAAAGAGAGAGTTAAAAAAAAAATTGATACCCAAAGTCTTGTTAAAATAATTGATATTTCTAAAAGAAGAAAAAATTTTAGAGTTAATAATTCTACTAAAGCTTTTCAAGCTTTAAGAATATTTGTTAATAAAGAGATTAGCGAATTGATTTATGGATTGATTAATGCTGCGAAAATTTTAAAAAAAGACGGTGTTTTAGCAGTAGTTACCTTTCATTCGTTAGAGGATAAAATAGTTAAATATTTTTTAAAAAGTCTTTCTGAAAATAAAAGTATTTCTAGATATACTCCTTTAACTGAACAATCTGATACACTATTTCATTTAACAAAAAAAAAACCAATTACACCCAATAAAGATGAATTAAATGAAAACCCTTCTTCAAGATCTGCTAAATTAAGATTTGCAATAAAAAAAACAGATTTTTTTGATTTTGAAACTGATATAGAGGGTCAATTTAAAAATTTAATAGATATTGAAAAATTTGGAGAAAAATTATGAAAAGAACTGGTCTAGTATCAGTCATTTTTTCACTAATTTTATTCACCGCAATAATAAAAAATACAGCAAAACAAATTGAGGATGAATTATTTGTAGTAAAGGAAAATTTAAGAGTATTAGAAACTGAATATGAGAATATTTTGTTAGAACATTATTATTTGAGCTCTGCTGAAAAACTACTTGAATTCCAATCTTTATATTTTGAGGATCACCTAATTCAAAAAAATATAAAAAATATCAAAATTTATAATATTTCTAAAAATCAAAAAAATATACAAGATTTAAAAATAACCAAGGATTAATGAACAAATCTAAATCAAACTTAACTATAGATGATAATGAAAATGATTTTATATATCAAAAGAAAAAAAATGGAATAAATATTCAATTTAACAGAGTAGCTTTTATTTTTTTCATTTTTTTTTTAATTTATACAATTTATTCTATTCATTTAATCAAACTGGGTACTCGCTACTCAAAAGTAGAAAAAACAAATACCCCTTTAATTAATGAAAAGCTTTATAGAGCTGATATTGTAGATACTAACGGTGATTATTTAGCAAAAACAGTAAATTCAATTGATATTGGTTTAAAAACATCTGACGTTATAAATCAAAAAAAATTATTACTTAGTTTAAATTTAATTTTTCCTAACAAAGATTTTGATAAAATTGAAAAAAAAATGAACCAAAAAAATTTTTTTTATCTTGAAAAGAAAGTCTCAGAGGAAAATTATGAAAAATTAATGAAGCTTGGAGATAAGTCTTTAAAACCTGAGGAAAAAGTTTTGAGGATTTATCCACAAAAAAATCTTTTTAGTCACATTATTGGTCAAATAGATAATGATAATATTGGAATTTCCGGACTAGAGAAATCTTTAAATGAGCTTTTAATAAAGTCTAGAAAACCTATTAGGTTGACAGTAGACAGAGATTTACAATTTCTAATTCGGGAGGAATTAATCAAATATCAAGAAATTTTTAAAAGTAAAGGCAGTGCATCAATTTTAATGGATATTCATAATGGAAATATATTATCCCTTGTTTCTTTGCCTGACTTTGATCCTAATGAAAGACAAAATTTAACTGATGTAAATTACATAAATAGAGTAACAAAAGGGACATATGAGTTAGGTTCAGTTTTTAAGGCATTTACATTTGCGAGCGCATTAAATGAAAAACTAATTAAACCTGAAACTGAATTTTTAAATCTTCCAAAATCAATCAATTGTTATGGTTTTCCAATAAGAGAATATGATAATGAAATTCCTTCTGATTTAACTGCAGAACAAATCTTTGTAAGATCTGGAAATATTGGTTCAGTAAGAATCGCTCAAAAGGTCGGTCCAGAAAAATTCAAGTCATTTTTGGAAAAAATTGGTATTCTTAGTGATATCCAGTTTGATATAGAAGAAGTGGCACCCCAAAAAAAATATAATTTTGGAAAATGTAAACTAGCAACAGCATCTTTTGGTCATGGTGTAGCTACTACAATTCTCCAACTCGCAAAGGGTTATGCAATCTTATCGAATGGTGGATATGACATAAAACCAACTCTTGTTAAAAACAATCTCGAAAAAAATGCCAAGAAAAAAAAATTACTAAATGAAGGTGTTTCAGAACAGGTTGTAAATGCTCTTAGAAAAATAGTTAGCACAGAAGAAGGAACCGCAAAATTTGCAGATGTAGAATATTTTGAAATAGGTGGAAAAACTGGAACTGCAGATCAACCTAAAGATGGAGCATACTCAGAAGCTAAAATAAATACTTTTGCATCTATATTCCCTACTTCAAATCCTCAATATGTATTTATTGTGATGTTAGATACTCCACAAAAAGCAAAAGATTACTATTATAAATACAGACATAGAAAGGGTGGATGGAAAGGAACTTTATATAACACTGCTGGTTGGACTTCTGTTGAAGTAGCAGGAAAGATTATAGATAAAGTTGGGCCCATTTTAGCCACAAAATACATAGAAATTAAATAATCATGCGTTTAGGCGATCACTTTCAACAAATAAAAAAAAAATATCATAAAACTTTTTTTTCTGGGATTTGTTTTGATCATAGGAAAATAAAAAAAAATTATATTTTTTTTGCAATCAAAGGAAATAATTTAGATGGTAATAATTTCATACCATCAGTTATAAAAAAAGGTTGTAAAATAATTGTTACCGAGAAAAATTTTGATGAATGGAAAAATGGAGTTTTATTTATCAAAACAAAAAATATTAGAAAATTACTAGCTCAAATTTCATTTAGTATCTTTAAAAAAAAACCAAATAACCTAATTGCTGTGACAGGCACAAATGGTAAATCTTCAGTTTCAGATTTTTATTATCAAATTTTACGTCTCAACGGTAAAAAAGTTGCTTCTATAGGAACACTAGGCGTGAGATCAAATAACTTTAATTTAAATTTAATTAATACAACTATTGATCCTATTTATTTAGGAAAAATTTTAAACGATTTAAAAAAAAGAAAAATAGAAAATGTAATTATGGAAGCATCAAGTCATGGGTTGCACCAAAATAGATTAGATGGACTGTTGTTTAATTCAGCTATATTTACTAATTTGTCCCAAGACCATTTAGACTATCATAAAAATTTTAAAAATTATTTTAATGCTAAACTTTATTTATTCCAAAATCTGATAAAAAAAGGTGGATTTGTTATAACTGATGACAAAATACCTGAATTTAAAAAGATTAAAAAAATTAGTTTAAAAAAAGAATTAAAATTATTTACTCTTAAAAATAAATATTTACAAATTGTGTCTCATAATTATATAAATGAAGCTCAAATATTAAAAATAAAACACGAAAACTTAATACATGAAATAAGAGTTAATCTTATAGGAAAAATTCAATTAAAAAATATTTTGATGGCCGTCATAGCAGCTTCAAAAAGTAATTTAGATTTAAAAAAAATATTTAGCGTAATTCCTAGACTATCTCCAGTTGAGGGTAGACTCGAGAAAATAGGAAAAATTAAAAATAAATCTTTAGTATTCCTTGATTACGCTCATACACCAGATGCTTTGCAAACTTGTATTCTAAATATTAGAGAACAATTCCCTGATAAGCATATTTCCGTGCTCTTTGGGTGTGGTGGTGACAGAGATAAGGGAAAAAGATCAAAAATGGGCAAAATCGCTTATAAATATTCGGATAAAATTTATCTTACAGATGATAATCCAAGACATGAGAGGCCTAAGAAAATTAGAGATGAGATTAAAAGGGGTTTAAAAAAAAGTCAAATTATTGAAATTTCTAATAGAAAAGAAGCAATTGTAAAAGCAATTAATGACTTAAATACAGGAGATATTTTGATAGTTGCAGGCAAAGGCCATGAAAAAATTCAGCAGATTGGAAATAGAAAAGTTTTTTTATCAGATAGGCAAATAATTTTAAATTCAATTAAAAAAAAGAATTTTAAGTTATCTAAAAATTTAAAGTTAAACATTCTTAACGAAAGATTTGATCGAAATGTTCTGTCATCTAAATCAGTAATCAATAAAGCCACCATACACTCTAAGAATGTTAAAAAAAATGACATTTTTTTTGCAATTAAAGGAAAAAAAAATGATGGTAATAAATTTGTTGAACAAGCAATTCAAAAAAAGGCATCAATAGCTGTAGTAAATAAAATTCAAAAGAAACTTCCTGCCAATAAACAAGCAAGCTCAATAAACCCTTTAGGTTTACTCACAGAAACTGCAAAAATTTTTAGGAAAAATATTTCTACAAAAATTATTGCTATAACAGGCAGTTGTGGAAAAACTTCTCTAAAGGAATTGTTGGGCAACACCTTAAATAAAGTATCTAAAACAACTATTTCTCCAAAATCTTATAATAATAAATATGGTGTTCCCTTAAGCCTTTTTAATATAAATCAAAATGATGATTATGGTGTTATTGAAGTTGGAATGGATAAAAAAGGAGAAATAGATCAACTCTCAAAAATTATTCAACCTGATGTAAGTGTAATCACAAATATTAACTATGCACATGCAAAAAATTTTAAAAACATAAGACAAATAGCTTTAGCCAAAGCTGAAATAATTGATAATACTAAAGATAATGGCTATTTAGTCCTTAACGCTGATGACACTTTTTTTAGTTTACATAAGAAAATGGCACATAAAAAGAAAATCAAAGTATTATCTTTCGGAATAAACAACCAATATGCAGATATTAAATTACATAATATTATAAAATCCAAAAAAAAACATAAAATCTGTATTAAAATAAATAAAATTAAAAAAGATTTTATAGTTTCAAATGATTTCCAAAATCATATTTATAATATTTTAGCAGCTTTAGCTGTCAAAAGTGTTTTCTTTAATATTTTAAAATTAGATAAAAATATATTTCTGAATTTTAGAACCCCAGAGGGAAGGGGTGATATCAAAAAAATTAAAGTGAATAAAAAAATGATAAATTTAATTGATGAAAGTTATAATTCAAATCCATTGTCTTTACAGACTGCAATATTAAATTATGACAAGATCAAAACAAAAAACTCTAAAAAGTATCTTATACTTGGTGATATGTTAGAGCTTGGTAATCATTCAAAAAAACTTCATGAATCTATAGCACCATTAATTAATAGAACCAATATTGATAAAGTTTTTGTCAAAGGAAGGGAAATTTTTTCATTATATAATAAAATTTCTAAACTTAAAAAAGGCTTAGTTTTAAAAAATAAATTACAAATAAACAATCTAATTGAAAATAACTTTGATAATGATGATTTCTTAATGATAAAGGCCTCAAATGCGACAGGTTTCAATAAGATTGTAAAAGAATTAAAAGGTACAAATTAAATGCTTTATCAATTTTTACTAAACTTTGTTGATACATTTGGTTTTCTGAATGTTTTCAAATACATTACTTTTAGAACTGGATTATCTTTATTTACATCATTAGCTATTGTTCTAATTATTGGTGGACCATTTATTAAGTATTTTTCAAGCCAAAAAATATTAAATCCTATTCGAGACGATGGACCTGAAGAGCATATTGTAAAAAAAATAGGAACACCAACAATGGGTGGTGTAATTATTTTAATTGGTTTATTATTTTCAGTTTTGTGTTGGGGTGACTTAACAAATATAAATATTCTTTTTTGTATTTATATTGCTATTTCGTTTGGTGTTTTAGGTGCTTTTGATGATTATAAAAAAATTAAACATAGCAATTCTTCTGGTGTATCATTAAAATTTAAAATAATTTCTCAGATTATATTAGCAATTGTAGGTGTTTGTTTTTTTGTTTATTATGTTGAGAATCAGAACATAACAAACTTATATTTTCCGTTCTTTAAAAACTTAATTATTAATTTGGGATGGTTCTTTATACCGTTTGCTGTGTTTGTTTTAATAGGTTCATCTAATGCAGTCAATCTAACTGATGGTTTAGATGGGTTAGCGACCGTTCCAGTCATTTTGGTTGCAGGATGCTTTGCATTTATAAGTTATGTAACGGGAAATATTGTTTTTTCTGATTACTTACAAATACCATACATTGAGGGCACAGGTGAAATCTCAATTTTCTGTGGAGCAATCATAGGATCTTGTTTAGGTTTTCTATGGTTTAATGCTCCACCAGCTAAAATTTTTATGGGAGATACTGGATCCCTGTCCTTAGGAGGATCCCTTGGTGCAGTTGGAATAATAACCAAACATGAAATTGTTCTTGCAATAACGGGTGGACTTTTCGTACTCGAAGCAGTTTCTGTGATGGTTCAAGTCATTTCCTTTAAACTTACTGGAAAACGAATTTTTAGAATGGCACCAATTCATCATCACTTTGAGAAGAAAGGTTGGCCTGAGTCAACGGTAGTTATAAGATTCTGGATCATCTCTATCATTTTAGCAATGATAGGGTTAGCGACTTTAAAGTTAAGATAATGAACAAAATCAATAATATTTTTTTAAAAAAAAAAATATTAATTTATGGATTAGGTAAAAGCGGAATATCTACTTATAATTTTTTAAGACAAAAAGCTAAAGTAAACTTATTTGATGACAATCCTCGAAATAATCTCAGATTTGACAAAAAAAATCTTTCTTTAACCAAAATACTTAAAAGTTATTTTGATTTTATAATAATAAGCCCAGGTATAGACTTTTCTAAATGTAGATTATCAAAATACTTAAAGCAATATTCATCTAAAGTTTATACAGATCTTGATGTTTTTTGCTCATTTTTTAGCAATGATAGTGTTACAATCACTGGCACAAACGGTAAATCAACTACTGCAAAACTTTTATATGATGTTTTAAGGAGTCAAAAAAAAGATACTAGGCTTGTTGGAAATATTGGTAACCCCATTCTATCAGAAAAAAAAATTACAAAAAAAACTTTTTTTGTAATTGAAGCATCCTCTTATCAGCTTGAATATAGTAAAATTTTTAAATCAAAATATTCAGTAATTCTCAATATCACACCTGATCACATTGAAAGGCACAAAAATTTTAAGAATTATATTGAGGCTAAATTTAAATTAATAGATACTCAATCTACAAAATCTGTAGCTT
>CACMYE010000007.1 GCA_902617825.1 uncultured Pelagibacteraceae bacterium
TTTTATTTTGCAATAAGTTTTTAACGATTATTAAGGATATTAAGCCGCTGTAGTCTTATTTGACTTTGATTTACTATCACCTTTTGAATGAACTAAAATAGGTTGTGATTGACCTTTTGCTGCACTTGCATCAATAATTACTTCATCAATATCTTCTTGACTTGGTAAATCATACATAGTTTTTAACAAAATATTTTCTAAAATTGATCTTAATCCTCTTGCACCTGTTTTTTTCTTTATAGCTTTTTGAGCTATCTCTTTAAGAGCATTTTCTTTAAATATTAATTTAGCTCCATCTAATTTAAATAATTCTTGATATTGTTTTGTTAAAGAATTTTTTGGTTCTTGTAAT
Source organism: uncultured Pelagibacteraceae bacterium (assembly GCA_902617825.1). GTDB lineage: Bacteria > Pseudomonadota > Alphaproteobacteria > Pelagibacterales > Pelagibacteraceae > Pelagibacter. The sequence continues at coordinate 353 of CACMYE010000007.1, forward strand.
ATTTTTATTAAAGATTTTTCATCTAAATCTTCAAGTGTAGCAATCATTGGTAGTCTTCCAATGAATTCTGGGATTAATCCAAATTTTAGTAGATCCTCAGGCTCAAGTCCTTTCATCCACTCACCAGTTTTTTTATCTTGCGTATTTTTTACATCAGCACCAAATCCAATTGAAGTTCCTTTGTCTCTTTGAGAAATTATTTTATCTAATCCAGCAAAAGCACCGCCACAAATAAATAATATATTTGTTGTATCAACTTGTAAAAATTCTTGTTGCGGATGTTTTCTTCCACCCTGTGGGGGTACGCTAGCAACAGTGCCTTCCATTATTTTCAGTAAAGCTTGTTGTACACCTTCACCAGAGACATCTCTTGTGATTGATGGATTTTCAGATTTTCTGCTGATTTTATCTACTTCATCTATATATACAATTCCTCTTTGGGCTTTTTCTACATTGTAATCTGAAGCTTGTAATAATTTTAAAATAATATTTTCTACGTCCTCACCAACATACCCAGCTTCTGTTAATGTAGTTGCATCAGCCATCGTAAACGGAACATCTAAAATTCTTGCCAAAGTTTGTGCTAATAAAGTTTTACCACAGCCTGTAGGACCAACTAAAAGTATGTTAGATTTAGAAAGCTCTACGTTTTTACTTGTTTTGCTTTCATAATTTAATCTTTTATAATGATTGTGAACCGCAACCGACAAAACTTTTTTTGCATGAGCTTGTCCGATCACATAATCATCCAACACTGTACAAATTTCTTTAGGTGAAGGAAGACCATCTTGATGTTTTACAAAAGTATCTTTGCTCTCTTCTTTAATAATATCCATGCATAACTCAACACACTCATCGCAAATAAAAACAGTTGGTCCAGCAATTAATTTTCTTACTTCATGTTGACTCTTTCCACAAAAAGAACAGTAAAGAATATTTTTATTATTTGTTGTCATAATTTTTTAAACGAATCAATTTAAATACTCTATTATAGAAGACTCCTAATAATCAAGTTTTGGATTAATCTAATTCAATATATTGTGTATTAAGATCTTTTTTCTACAACTTCGTCAATAAGACCAAATGACTTTGCTACGTCTGCTGTCATGAAATTATCTCTTTCAAGAGCAGATTTCACTTCATCAACACTCTTGCCTGTATGTTTAGAGTAAATTTCGTTTAATCTTTTTTTTAATGATAAAACTTCATTTGCATGTATCTCAATATCAGTAGCTTGACCTTGAAATCCAGCTGAGGGTTGGTGAACCATTATTCTAGAGTTTGGCAATGAAAATCTTTTTCCTTTAGTTCCGGCTGCTAATAAAAATGATCCCATCGATGCAGCCTGTCCTATACACAGGGTTGAAATCTCAGGTTTTACATATTGCATTGTATCGTAAATTCCAAGACCAGCTGTTACTAGACCACCAGGACTATTAATATATAAGTAAATTTCTTTTTTAGGATCTTCTGCTTCTAAAAATAATAATTGAGCTGTAACTAGTGAAGCTACATTATCATTAATTTGACCTGTTAGAAAAATTATTCTTTCTTTTAAAAGTCTTGAATAAATATCATATGCTCTCTCACCCTTGCTTGATTGTTCAACAACCATTGGTACCAGGTTACTCATATATTCAGATAATTTTGTAGTCATAATTGATTCGATCTCACTTATACAACTTGAGATTACTTTTTGCTAACTTTTTTTATTTTTTTAGCTGCTGGCTTTGATTTTGCTGTTTTTGTTGAAGGTTTTTTTTCTTTAGCAGTTTTTACCTCAGATTTTTTCTTACTATCTTTTTTTTCATGATCATGATTCTGCTCATGTGCCTCTTTTAAAATTTTTTCAGCTTCAGCTTTTGATATTTCTTTTTTATTTGCTTTACTTTTTTCTTTAATTAAATTTAAAATTTTTTCTTCATATACTGTCCCTCTTAAGCTAGCAATAGCGGATGGGTTTTTTTGATAAAAATCCATTACCATTTTTTCTTGTCCTGGCATCATCCTAAGTTGTTTTTGAACCTCATTCTGAATTTCAACTTCACTTACTTTTATTTGATTTTTTTCTCCAAATTCATTTAAGATCAATCCCGTTTTAATTCGGGTTTTAGCTTTTTCCTCAAAAGTTTTCTTATTTTTTTTTGCCTCATCTTCTGGCATTCCTTGTGAAAGAATTTTAACTTCTTCCTCGATTAAATTTTCAGGAACTTCATCAACTTTAATCTTTTCAATTTCTTTCAATATCTGGTTTTTTGATAACTGATCTAGTGAGTTTTTATATTCATCATTAATTTGTTTAGAAATTAAACTTTTAAGATCTTTTAAATCTTTAGCACCTAAATTTTTTGCAAAATTATCATCAATCTTAACTTCCTCTGATTGTTTCACATTTAAAATTTTACAAATAAATTTAGCTTTTTTATTTACTAATTCTTTTTCAGGATAATTTTCAGGCAATATAGCTTCGACGATTTTTTCATCATCTTTCTTAACTCCAATTAATTGCTTATCAAATCCTTTTAGAAATAAATCTTTTCCAAGAGTTAATTGAGTATTTTTTCCTTCATTTCCTTTAAACTCTTTACCATCTACTGTCGCTTTATAATCTAGAGCAACTAGATCACCCTCTTTAGCTTTTGTTTCAGGTTTTGTATCTTTAAAATTTGGTTGATTTTTTGCTATTTCTTTAATTCTTTTATCAGTTTCGCTATCATCTATCTTAACTGTGTATTGATCAAATTTTATATTTTCTAATGATTTAATATCGACTTTAGGTAATTCTGTAACTGATAAAACATATTCTAGTTCCTTGTCTTCTCCATAAGTTTTTAGGTCCAGCTTAGGCTGACCAGCTGGTTTTATTTTATTTTCCTCTAAAGCTTTTGTAGAGGTATCTTTTAAAACTTTGTCTAAAACTTCACCAAATACAGCTTTGCCAAATTGTCTTTTTAAAACTTCTTTAGGAACTTTTCCTGGTCGAAAACCTTTAAGATTTACAGTCCCCTTGATCTCTTCATACTTTTCATCCATATAAGAGTTCATAGTCTCTTTATCGATTAAAATTTTGAGATCTTTGTTTAAACCTTTTTTATTTTCTACAGTGACTTTCATAATATTTAAATGGTAGGGCGAAAAGGACTCGAACCTTCACATGTTGCCATATTGGTTCCTAAGACCAACGCGTCTACCAATTCCGCCATCGCCCCACAAATTACGGGATTTTATATATTATTGAAACTATTTGTCCAATGACAAATGCTAAAAAATTATCTATTTATCTGACTAATTTTATATTACTTTTAAAAAATGATTATTTCACCTTGCATAAGCATTTGCAAAACAGATCCTTCTACAGGGTATTGTTATGGATGTGGAAGAAGTAATGAAGAAAAGCAAATATGGAAGAAAGATGATACATCTGATGATTGGAAAAAAAACAATCTTGAGTCGATAAAAAAAAGATTATCAGGCTGGCAGCTTGAGAGCTTCAATGAGTCTTATGAATACAAGATAAATAATGGAATGTCTTTGTTCAAAAAAAATCAAATTAAAGAATAAAGATCTGTATGAGTAAAGTAAAATTAATTAGCATTGTTTATGCTATTGGAATAATAATTGGTGCTCTTTTTCTTGAGATCTGGGCCGCAGAGACATCATTCATTAAAACTATTGGTGTTTTTATATGGACAATCATATTTTTAATCGCATTATTTTTTGCTGATAAAAATGAAAAAGAGTAATTTAAAAATATTTTTTTTAGTAATTTCTACTTTGATGTTTAGTTTCACTAAGTGTTATTCAGAAATAATTGTATTAAGTAAGTGTGATCATAAAGAAGATGTATTTTTAAAAAATGAATACATCTTAAATCTTAATGAATTACTTATGACTAGAAATTACGTTTACAATGAAAAAACTTATCAGAAATATAGAATAACTGACCTTAGTGTTAAAAAATCAAACACTTATGTAAGAAATATTTACGAAGAAAATGGCAAAATTTTTACCCTAAAGCACGGCTATCCTCAGTTCTACACTCAAATATTATTTTATAAAGAAAAACCAGAAATATTTATGAAGTCAGTTTTAAATGATATTGAGGGTATTTCAAAAATATCAACTTGTAAAAAAATTGAGAAATTTGATCAACAAAGTTAATCTTTCAATTTATCTTTATTTTTTTTATCTATTATATTTTTTTTCTTTAGGTTAAATCTACTATTAGTGATATTAGACCGATGTTTAGCAAATGCTTGCTTTTGTGCTTGTCGCATTGCTCTTTTAGAGGACATAAATTTAATTTAATACTTTATTTCTAAAGTATCAATGATTTTAAAATTTTTGTTTGAAATTACTATTTCTCCTGAAGAAGAGGGGTAATCTAATATCTCAGAAATTACAACATAATGAGTTACAAAAATTAAATTAGTTTTTTCGTCCCAATCTAATAAAAATTTTTGGAAATCTCTCATTTGTGAATTTTTATTTTGTGCAAATTTTGAACTAAAAAAAGAATTCAAAAAACTTTTTGTTTTAAAATTTTCAAAAGCTAAAGAGGCAGTTTCTTTGCACCTACACCATTCACTAGAATACACTTTTTCTATTTTAATCTTATTTTCTGTAAAAAAATTACCAATTTTTCTCGACTGTATTCTGCCACTTTCGCTGAGATTTCTTTGAGTTGAGCAATCATGAATATTAAAATTTGCAGGATCTCCCCCACCAGGTGCATAAGCATGTCTAATAAATATTAACTTCCCTCCTACTTTTAAGTTTTCAATTATATTTTTTTTTGAATCTGCTTTAACAAGTGTCGTTAAAGATATAAATAATATTAAAATATATTTTAAAAATTTCATTAATGAATATTAAGTTTAAAAAGTTAAATAAAACAATTATAAATTGCAATGAATGTCCAAGATTAACCAATTATATTAAAAAAATTTCTACTGAAAAAAGAAAACAAAATATTAATGATACTTATTGGGGTAAACCCGTTACAGGATTTGGCAAATCAAGTTCAAAAATTCTTATTTTAGGCTTGGCACCTGCAGCACATGGCGGGACAAGAACAGGTAGACCATTTACAGGTGATAAATCAAGTGATTTTTTATTTAAATGTTTACATAAAACAAATATATCTAATCAACCATATTCTCTAAATTTAAAAGATGGTCTAAAATTAAAATCTGCCTATATCACTAATATTCTGAAGTGTGTTCCACCTGGAGACAAGCCAAATAAAGAAGAATTAAATAATTGTTCAAAATACTTTAGCTCTGAGCTATCAAATTTAAGAAGTTTAAAAACAATAGTAGCACTTGGTAAGGTAGCTTTTGATAATTGTGTTAAATTTTACAAAAAAAATTATAACTTTTCAAAAAAATTAAAATTTGCTCATGGTAAAATCTATCAATTACCAAATAACATAAATTTAATTTCTAGCTATCATCCAAGTCCAAGAAATGTAAACACTAAAGTAATTTCAGAAAAAATGATGATTAAGTTATTTAAAAAAGCAAAAAAAATGTCTGCTATTAAAAGTTAGAAATATAAGGTTTAAATTTGTCTACAACCAATTTTGGAATTTTAATAGGTTTACCTTTTTCATTTACAAAAACTAAGTGTATTTTTGCTTCAACTATTACTATTTTATCTTTTATAATAGTTTGATTCATAACAAACGACGTCTTTGTAGCAGAAATTATGTAAGAATTTATGTTAAGCTCATCTTCTAAATAAGCCGATTTTTTATAATCAATTTTACATGATTTGACTATTATTAAGGCTTTAAAATTGTCTTTGATCTTAAGATTGCTTAGACCAATGTTGATTAAGGCCTCTGTTCTAGCCCTTTCAAGATATTTAAGATAATTTGCATAATATACTACACCACCCGCATCAGTATCTTCATAATAAACCTTAATCGTATGATTAAAATTTTTAGTCATGTTAATATATTAGCAAAAATTTTTATAATTAAATAGGAACTAAGTTGTGAGTTCATCAAGGAAAATTTATATAATATGGTTAATTGGCGTAATTATTTGGAACTTTGGCTTCGCCAATGCGACTCCGTTAGCAGATGTTATAGCAGCTGTCTTGTTATCGTTTCTAAGTATACTCTTAAATAAATATCTGAAATTTTAATTTTCTGAAAAATAAATATTTTGAAAATAAGAAATTGATTTCATTTTTGAGTTATCTGTGTCGGCCATTATTGCAAGGCCATCAAGCTCATCAACATCTAGATCATGAAATCTTTTAAAATCTTTTTTAACATTTGCTTTTACTGTAACCCATTCATTAAAATTGTTTTTTGTAGAAGCTAATACATTATCTATTGATTTTTTAGTATAAGGACTGGGCCAATTTTCACCTACTTCACTATTACTAGAAAAAATATAATTAATTGCTCTATTTGATAAAGGTGTAGCCCCAGTTTTTTTAATTGCAAAAACACGAGCTGCGTAATCATGCCCTTTTTTGGTATTTTCCTTAATTCCTTTTAAATCCTTCTCTATTTTCCATGTAATATTAATATAAGGGGTCTTATTAAGGTCGATTTTGATCTCTTTACCAAGACCTGAGGCAGCATTATCTGCAATAGCTACTAAAAAATTACCATTCTCATTCGAGCCAACAGAGTAATTAGTTTTATTATCCGCACCTCTTACTTTACGTACTTGTAGTTCTGAAAGTTCTTTTTGAGTGAACTCAAAAATTCTTATATTCTCAGCAGCTGCAGAACCAAATAAAAATATAGATGTAATAATAATTTTAAAAATTTTTAACATATCTTTCTTATAGATAAATTATTTTTTAATTCAACAATCAGTAAGATTTATAAATTATTAATTTAATATGTAGATCTTCCTCCACTTATGTCAAAGACAGCAGCGGTTGAAAAAGTATTTTCTTGTGACGAAAGCCAGCAAACCAGTGAAGTAAACTCATGTATCTCAAGAAATCTTCCTCTTGGAACTTTGGAAAGCATTCTTTGGACATGTTCTTTGCTCATTTGATCTAAAATTCTAGTTTTGGCTCCTGCTGGAGTTACAGCATTTACAGCAATATCTTTGTCTGCTAATTCTTTGCCTAATGCCTTAGTGAGACCAATAGCACCTGCTTTTCCAGAACTATAGGCACTAGCATTTGCATTGCCGTCCTTACCTGCGACTGATGCAACGTTAACTATTCTACCATAATTATTCTTAATCATATTTGGCACAATTGCTCTGCAGCAATTAAATGTGCCCATTAAATTAATTTGAACTATTTTATTCCACATTTCTACATCATACTTCCAAAGAGGATCTGTTGGACCCGTAATTCCTGCATTGTTAATTAAAATATCAATTTTATTTTTACTAGTTATTTCACCTATAATTTTTTCAACCTCCGTGTACTTTGAAACATCAACTACATGATAATTTAAATTTGGATTGTTAATTTCCTCTATTGTTTTTTTTAAAAGATTTTCATCTATATCCCAAATAAAGACATTACATCCAGAATCTAAAAATCTTTTAGCAATATCTAATCCAAAACCTTGGGCTCCCCCAGTTATAATGGCTGTTTGATTTTCAAAATCAAATTTGTGCATATGGATTATTTTTTAGCTAGCAAATAATACGTTAACCAAGAAATAAATGCACCTATAATCCATGCGTATGATTGTAAAAACATTAAATTAGTATTCCAAATAGTTGAGGCGGAAAAAATAAAACCCAATATTATTGAGTAAGCACCTTTAATGTGCCACCCTTTTGAATAGTAATAAGCACTTTGATTTTCAATCGAATACAGGTCTTTATTACTTAAAGTTTGATTTTTTATTAAATAGTAATCGGCAATAATAACACCAAATAAGGGCCCAAAAAAACAACTGAATGTATCTACAAAAAATAAAATACCAATTTGACTTAGAACCGTTAGCCAAAAAATCCCAACAATTAATGCTAAAAAGGAAATTGTATAACTTGCACTTTTTAAATTTAGTTTATTTGGAAGAAAATTAATTAGTGAGTATTGAGAAGGAATATAATTTGCCACCAAATTAGTTGATGCTGAAGCAATTATTATAAAGAACAGAACAACTATTGTAATTTGTAGATTATTAAATTTACCAATTATATCAGTTGGGTTTGTGAAAATTCGATCTAAATCTTGAAATTTTTGATTTAAAAAAACATCTGAACCAACAACAATGGCAATAGAAAAAAATGAAAAAATTATTAAGTTGAGGATTAAGCTTAAATTACCCTTAATTACGTCTCTCTCATTTTTTACATATCTTGCAAAATCTCCAAAACTTACAATCACAATTGAAAAATAAGCAAAAATAGTACCTGCAACAGTAATTAACGGCAAAGCATTATTTTTATTTACGAAATTTTCAAAATTTAAAATATTAGAAAATGCTTGAGTAGTAGTTTTAACATCACTCAAAAAGACAGCTAAGAAGAATATTATCATTCCTGCATAAACTATTATTGCTGAATAATTTATTAATTTTTTATTATACTGAATTCCAATACTAAACAGAATTGTTTGAAAAACGATTACTAATAAAATTGAGATCCAATCAATTATATTTAATCCCAATAAAAAAGTTAAAAAAATTTCTTGATCTAGCAAAGTGTTATCTATTGAAAAGATAAGTATTCTGATTAGGTATACTACTAACTTTGATAAAAAATACGTTTGAATACCAAAAAGAAAAATTCCAACTAAACTTCTTAATAATCCAAAAAACCTTGCACCATTAAAACCTAAAGATGATCTTAAAAGAACTGCAAAAGGTAATCCAAATTTTTGAGAAGGTTTTCCTATTAAATTACAAAAAATATAAACTAAAAAAGATCCCAAAATAGTCCCAAAAAATACTATGAAAGTATTAAGGCTATAAATTATATATAGAGACGCAATTAAAGAAAAGCCAATTACACTCTGTATATTTACTCCCCAAAAACAAAAAAGATCTTTCCAATTCCAAGTTTTGTAATTTGGATTTACTGTTACAAGATTCCAATTTGATAAAGAATATTTAACTTTTGGTTGATTCACTAAGTTTACTTTAAACTAATAAATTCTACTGTCCATATAAGAGAGTTGGCAGCCAGAGGGCAATTTGAGGAAAAATAATAATTAAAACTAAACCAATTACCTGCAGAACCATAAATTGCATCATGCCAAAATAAATATCTTTTAAATCCCACTCTGGCACTACTCCTTTTAAAAAATAAGCCGAAAGAGCTACAGGTGGGGAGAGCCAGGCGGTTTGTAAATTAACTGCTACCAATATTGCAAACCAAGTTAAATTAAACCCTAAAGCCTCAACTAAAGGTAAAATAATAGGTACTATAATCATTACGATTGGTACCCATTCTAATGGCCATCCTAACAAAAAAATCATAACCATTATCATGGCCAAAATTAAGTACTTATTCATTTCTAGACTCAATAAAAATTCTGTTAATAATGTTGGAGTACCTAATCTTGCAAAAACTGCTCCAAAAAAGTTTGAAGCAGCAACTAAAACCATTATTAAAGCTGTAATCTCTAAAGTTTTAACTAAAGCATCCTGTAATTTGGGCAATGTTAATTTTCTATATGCTAACGAAAGAAGTAAAGCACCCATTGCACCACAACCTGCTGCTTCTGTAGGTGTAGCAAACCCAAATAAAATACTTCCTAAAGCAGCAAAAACTAAAGCTGCAGGTGGAACTAATCCCAAAAAAAATTCAATCCATACTTCTTTCATGCTTGCAGCTCGCATTTCCTCTGGAAGTATGGGACCTAATTTTGGATTAATCATACATCTAATTGTGGTATAGCCAGCATATAAACATGCAAGTAGTATTCCTGGAATTATAGCTGCAGCAAATAAATCAATTACTGGAATTTCCATGATTGGCCCCATAACGACAAGCATAATACTTGGAGGTATTAATATACCTAAAGTCCCTCCAGCTGTTATCGTACCTGCTGCTAACCTCACATTGTATCCCGATCTATTCATTGACTTAGCAGCCATGATTCCTAAAATTGTAACTGATGCACCAACAATACCTGTTGCTGCAGCAAAAATTACAGAAACAAATAATACTGCATAATATAAAGATCCTTTTACTTTTGCTAACATCATTTGGAATGAAGAAAATAATCTTTCCATCAAACCTGCTTGCTCCATCATTATTCCCATAAAGACAAAGAGCGGTACTGCGGCGAGTGTTTGTTCGGTCATGACCATTGAAAATTGCAGTGTCATTAGGTAAAATACTAGCTTACCAAAACCTAAATAACCAAAAACAAATCCTAAAAAGATTAATGTAAATGAAATCGGAAAACCAACAAAGATAGCAAAAAGCATTACCCCTACAAGAATAAAACCTAAAATAGCTGGATCTATAAGTTCAGCAATCATTTTTCTTCTCCAGGCCATTCACCTTTTGTGGCAGCCCAATAACTTTTAAATAACTCTGAAATTCCTTGAATTAATAAAAAAACAATTCCAATCAATAAACAAGATTTGATAGGCCACATATAAGGCATCCATGTAGTATCCATACCTTTCTCACCTCTTTGAATAGACTCTCCAACAAATCCAATCGTCATATAAAGGAAAACTAATAATCCTGGAAAATAAAATAAAAGATATAACCAAAAATCTATCTTACCTTGATTTTTGGTTTTAAAATTTCTGTATAAAAAGTCAGCTCTAATATGCACACCTTTAGATAAAGCATATGCAGCACCCAGCATAAACAATGCTCCATACAAAAATCGACTTATATCGTAAGCCCAAATTGTTGGTGCTAAAAATAATTTTCTTGCAAGTACTTCATAAGTCATTGCAAAAATTAAAGGCATTAAAATCCAGCAAACAACATTTCCAACCCATTTACTAAATTTATCAATATTAACTATAGAGCTAGCCATCCAAGATGGCATATCTTCTGGCATTTTACCTGAACCACCACGCCTTTCGGCAATCATTTCATCAGATATATCTAATCTAGTTGGTTCGTCTGACATATAAATTCTATTAAAAAAAATTAGAGCGGACGATTTAGTCCGCTCTAATTATATAATTTAAGATTAATTACTGATTACTTTAATGTTGCTGCGTGAGCCATTCCTAGCTTAGCATTAGACATTTGAGAACCGCTCCAGAAAGGAACTGCTATATCAGCAAATTCTTTCATTGAAGTATATACCTCATTGAAAAATTTGTTATCTGCAGCATTCTTGTTTAAAGAAGCTTTTGCAGCAGCCATATATTCTGTGAAATAATCTGAAGGTGTATCTTCTAAAATTACTCCATGAACTTCTGTAAGTTCTTTCAAAGCTTTACCGTTCTCATAGATTCTGTAACTTAAAGATTTTGCTAATGATGCATTAGCAGCTACTTCAAGAGACTTCTTCTCATGATCAGACATTGCATTGTAAGTTTTTCCAGTAATATAAAAGTCAGCATTTACGACTACTTGGTGTAAACCTTGTAGGTAGTAGTGCTTCAATACTTTTTGGAAACCAAAAGTTAAGTCTGGTTTTGGACAACACCATTCAGCAGCATCAATTGTACCTGCTTCCAAAGCTGGTAGAATATCTCCACCACCCATAGCTACGGATGCGATACCGATATCTTTATAAGTTTGTCCTGGAATTCCTGGAGGAGTTCTGAATTTATATTTTCTAAAGTCAGCCATGTCTTTAATTGGTTTTGGAAACCAACCTAAAGCTTCTGGTCCAACAGGTTGAATCATAAATCCTTTGATATCTCTTCCCATTTCTTTCCATAGTTGGTCGTATAATTCTTTACCACCACCATATTGGAACCATGATAAGAATGCGATATTATCAATACCTACTCCACCACCAGCTACTGGCGAACCAAATAACATAGCAGCAGGGTGATCACCTGACCAATAGTGAGTCCATGCAAAACCACAATCGATTAGACCTTTGTCTACTGCATCTAATGTTTCTTTAACTCCAACTACAGCGCCTGCAGGTAAAATTTCGAACTTTAGAGATCCAGATGTCAAAGTTGTAACAGTGTCAGTAAAGTCTTTTAACATCTTCACTTCATCAGCTTTAGTGTTAAGAACCGTCTGACATTTTAGTGTTTTTGCAGCATTAGCATTTGAAATAAATCCAAGCACCATTGCAAATGCAAATAACATTGAAATGATTTTTTTCATTTTTTTCCCTCTCTTTATTTTTAAAAAAACAAGCTTCTCTTATAATGAAATTCAAAACAAGCATTAAAATTGGCGTATTATTAAATTTTTTCACAGATTTATTAGAAAAAAAAAAATTTTTTACTTATAAAGGATCTAATTTATGAATAATTATGATTTTATAATTCTAGGAGCGGGATCTGCAGGTTGCGTGCTTGCAAACAGGTTGTCAGAAAATTCTAAACATAAAGTCCTATTATTAGAGGCTGGTGGTAAAGATAATTATCCATGGATACACATTCCAGTGGGTTACTTTAAGACTATGCACAACCCCAAAACAGACTGGTGTTACAAAACTGAGCCAGATGAGAGTATGAATAATATATCTATTAGATATCCCAGAGGTAAAACTTTAGGAGGTAGTTCTTCAATAAATGGATTGCTATATATAAGAGGTCAAAACAGAGATTATGATGTCTGGCGTCAGTTAGGAAATACTGGTTGGGGATGGGATGATGTGTTGCCATATTTTATAAAAGCTGAAGATCAAGAAAGAGGTAAAAATGAATTTCATGGTGTTAATGGACCATTAGCAGTTTCTGATCAAAGAATTCATCTCCCACTTTTAGATGAGTTTCAAAATGCGGCAGAAGAGTTTGGAATACCTAAAACTAAAGATTTTAATACTGGTGACAATCATGGATGTGGATATTTCCAAGTTACGGAGAAAGATGGTTTTAGATGTAGTACATCTGTGGGATACTTAAATCCAATTAAGAATAGGAAAAATTTAGAAATTGTTACTCACGCACATGTAAAAAAAATAATCTTTGAAAATAAAATAGCTAAAGGAGTTGAGTTTTGGCAAGGGGATGAGTTAAAAAAAGTCGAAGCTAATAGAGAAATAATATTATCTTCAGGGGCCATCGGATCTCCACAAATCTTACAAGTATCAGGAATTGGAAATTCTGAGAAATTAAAAAACCTTGGTATAGAAATGGTGTACAATTTGAATGGTGTTGGCGAAAATTTACATGATCATCTTATGTTAAGACCAATTTATAAAATAAATGGTCTAAAATCTTTAAACAAAAAAATTAATAGTTTGTTTGGAAATTTAATGATTGGATTAGAGTATATTTTTAAGAGAACTGGTCCTATGACTATGGGAGCTAGTCAACTTTGTATGTTTGCCAAAAGTGATGCTTCATTAGAATTACCAGATTTACAATGGCATATTCAGCCAATGAGTATGGATACATTGGGTGCAACTAAAAATCACGACTTCCACGCTTTTACACCAACAGTGTCCAACATAAAACCTACTAGCAGAGGTCATGTCAGTATCGTAGATAAAGATTCTAGAACTTATGCTAAAATAAAACAAAACTATCTATCTACTGATAATGATAGGATGATTGCAGCTAAAGGTCTTAAATTAACAAGAAAAATAATAATGGAGTCAGAAACTTTTAAAAAGTACTCACCAGAAGAATACAGACCTGGAATAAACATTAATGATGATGAGGAGTTAGTGAAAGAGGCTTCAAATTTCGCTCAAACAATTTTTCATCCTGTTGGCACATGTAAAATGGGCCAAGATGAAATGTCAGTAGTTGATGAAAAGCTAAGAGTTAGAGGAGTAAGTAATTTAAGAGTAATTGATGCATCTATAATGCCAAATATTACATCAGGTAATACGAACGCTCCTACAATAATGATTGCAGAAAAAGGTGCAGACATGATACTTAATAGTTAATGTTTGCTGAATTATTTGCTCCTGAACAAATAGCAATTTTAACACAAATAATATTTATTGATCTAGTTTTAGCTGGGGATAACGCAATTATAATTGGAATGGTTGCATCCAAATTTCCACCTGAACAAAGAAAAAAAGTTATTTTTTGGGGTATTGGAGGTGCGGTAATTCTCAGAATAATACTTACTCTTCTAACTGCTTACCTTTTACAAATTACTGGGTTAAGACTTATCGGTGGAATGTTATTACTTTATATTGTGTACAAACTCTATGTTGACGTGATTAAAGGATCTGAAAAAGAGGAAGACATTAATGTAGATAACTCCAGTTTTTTTAAGGCTATTTGGACAGTTCTCTTAGCGGATTTCACAATGAGTTTAGATAATGTTCTAGGTGTTGCAGGTGCTGCTGGTGAACATTATGGACTTCTTGTATTTGGTCTAATACTATCAATTATATTGATGGCTACAGCTGCAACTCTAATATCTGGATGGATCAAAAGATATAGATGGATAGCTTGGCTTGGATTAATAGCTATTTTAGTGGTTGCAGTTGAGTTGATTTACACAGATATTAAAATATTATTCTTATAATGTATCTCCAAAAAATAAATCTAAAAAAAAAGTATGCATTAGTTACTGGTGCAGGAAAAGGACTTGGAAGAGCTTGCTCTATTGCATTGGCAGAAGCAGGAGCAATAGTAATTGCACTAAGTAGAACTCAATCTGATTTAAATAAGTTAGAAAAAGATATTAAAAATGTTAAAGGAAAAATTATAAAGATAAGTTGTGATGTTATGGATTACGAAGATCTTAAAAAAAAATTAGAAAAAATTAAAATTATTGATATTTTAGTAAATAATGCTGGAACCAACATACCAGAACCATTTGAAAGAGTTCAGCAAAAAAGTATGAATTACTTGATAGATCTTAATCTTAAAGCTGCATTTAATGTAGCTCAACTCGTTGTTAAAAAAATGCTCAAGAATAAAAAAAGACCTGGTTCTATAATAAATATGTCATCTCAACTTGGTCATGTAGGCTGTGAAGGTAGAAATGTATATAACATGACTAAATTTGGTATAGAGGGATTAACGAAGGGTATGGGTGTTGAATTAGCAAAAAAAAATATAAGAGTAAACACAGTGGCTCCTACTTTTGTAGAAACACCAATGGTTAAGAAGTTTTTTAAAAATAAAAAATTTAAAAGGTTTGCTTTAGGTAAGATACCCATGGGTAAAGCTGCTACTGAGAGTGATGTTGCAACTACAGTATGTTTTTTAGCTTCTACAGCCTCCTCAATGATCACTGGAACGTCAATAATAATCGATGGTGGATGGACTGCTCAATAATTTATAGAACTCTTATAGTTTTATTCTTTTTATTTTCTCCTTCATATGCAATTGAGTTTAAAGGAAAATTTATGCAAGGTTATTTCATACTTGGTATGACTGAACCTAATGCAAAGATTTTAATAGGAAAAAAAGAAGTAAAAGTCTCAGAGAATGGAGATTTTGTTTTTGGGATAGATAGAGATCAAAAATATGATCTTATTTTTACTAAAATTCTAAACGAAAAAAAAACAATAATTACAAAAAAGGTCATTAAGAGAAAATATAATATTCAAAGAATTGATGGACTTGCTGAAAATAAAGTTACTCCACCTGAATCTGTTTATAAAAGAATTAAAAAAGAAAATAATGCTATTGGTGAAGCAAGAGCTATCAATTCAAATCTGCAATTCTTTAAAGAAAAATTTGTAATGCCAGTTGAGGGAATTATCAGTGGTGTTTATGGTAGTCAGCGAATTTTAAATGGTAAACCTCGATGGCCACACTATGGAATTGATATTGCTGCTAAACAAGGAACAATGATTAAATCTTCAGGATCAGGAACTGTTACCATGGCAGAAGATGATTTATATTATACTGGTGGTACAGTTATTATGGATCACGGACACGGTATTTCTACTATATATTCTCATCTAGAAAATGTTTTAGTTTCTGTTGGAGATAAAGTAAATAAAGGAGATATAATTGGAACGGTGGGCTCAACAGGAAGATCCACAGGACCTCATTTAGATTTTAGAATTAACTGGTTTCAAACAAGACTTGATCCTATGTCCGTATTGAAATAAAAAATGATATATGAAAAAATCTTTAAAAGATAAAGTTTCTGATAAACTTGTTAAAGCATTTCTTAAAAATAAAGTAATTTCACCAATACCAAAAAGGTTTACAAAAAAATTATCTGAAGCAGATAAATTTAGAAAGTTATGCGAAAGTAAAATTGCTGAACCTATAATTGGTTTTAAAGCTGGAGGAACTTTTATTCCGTTGATCAAAAAACTCAAAGAAAAAGAACCTTTTTATGCGTCGGTATTTAAAAGAAATCTTTTAAAAAGTGGCAAAAAGGTAAAATTAAATAAATATCCTGTTGGTATAGAAGTAGAAGTGGCTTTTTTATTAAAAAAAACTTTTTTTTCACACTCAGGAAAGATTACCAAAAGAAATGTTATAAAATATATATCTCACATGGCTCCTTGTATTGAAATCGTAGGATATAGACAAAGAAGAAAAGGTGTTACCTCTTTTGGTGATTTATGTAGTGATTTTGGTGGTAACGTGAAATTTTTTTTAGGTCAGAAGAAAAAATATAAAAAAATAAATATTGGAAATTTAAAAACAAATATTAAAAATAAAAAAATTAAACAAAGCGTTAATGGAAATACTGCAGCTGTTTATATTAACCCAATAAATTCATTAACCTTTATCTTAAAAAAAATTAAAAAAGATAAAATTAATATTAAGAAAGATTTTTACGTATTCACAGGTTCAACTGTTGGAATTGTGCCTATTTTAGGGAAAGGTCTTTATACAGGAAAAATTGATAAATTGGGATCTGTAAAAGCAGTTATTGCTTAAATTTTTTAATAAATAAGTTAATTTTTAAAAACTGCCAATAAATCGTCTGACCCTTTAGCGAGTAAATTAGAGTCGGTCCCGCATGCCACAAAATCAAATCCAATATCAATGGATCTTTGTACTAAATCTTTTCTACCAATCAAAGTACCAACAGATTTATTATTTTTTTTTATTTCAACTACTGCCTTTTCAATTATTTTCCAAAGTTCTTTGTTATCAAATTCTCCTAAAATACCCATATCAGCAGAAAGATCTGCTGGGCCTATAAATAATGCAGTAACACCGTCTGTGTTTGCAATACCTGAGATATTATCTATTGATTTAACTGTTTCTAATTGAGGAATTAAGCATATGTTTTCCTCTATATTTTTAAAGTAATCCTTATCTCTAGTATAATCATTTCCTCTCTGAGACATGGCAACTCCTCTAACACCTTTAGGAGGATAATAACATGCCTCCACAGCTTTTTTTGCATCCTCTTTATTGTTTACCATTGGAATAACTAAAGAGTTAAAACCATAGTCCAGTAAAGGTTTGATTTTTACTGGATCATTCCAAGCTGGCCTAACTAAGACTTCAGATTTATTTTTCGCTTGAATTGCTTGTGATTGTGATACGACGCTTTGAACATCATTTGCTGAGTGTTCCATATCTAGTAATATCCAATCATATCCTGCCCCAGCAATAATATCAGCAGTAATTTCACTACATAAATTGGACCAAAGTCCAATCTGCTTTTTATTCTTTAGAATCTTTTTTTTAAAACTATTTTGCATAATTAATTTTTAAATATTTTATTTTCATTAAGAATATTTTTAGGATCAAAAATCTTCTTTATATTTTTCATTAATTCTATTTCTAATTCAGATTTAGTCTCAATAAAATCATCTCTTTTTAATAAACCTATACCATGTTCAGCACTAATTGAACCTGAAATTTCTTTAATCAAATCGTTAATAATTTTTTTTAAATTTTTTTCATAAGAATAAAAATCATCTTCTAGATTATTTGGCTCTATTAAATTATAGTGAATATTGCTGTCACCTAAATGACCAAAAGTATGAAATTTTACACCTTTTAGTAGATTATCAATTTTTAATTTTGCCTCTTTAAAAAAATAATCTATTTTATTTAATGGTAGAGATATATCAAAACCAATTAGCTTTCCCTCCAACTTCTGTGCTTCAGTCAAATCTTCTCTAAATTTCCAAAAATCTGAATTTTGTTGTTCATTTTGTGCAATTATTAAATCGTAATAAAAATCTGATAAATCTGATAATTTTTGTTCTAAAAATTCCAGCACATTTTTTTCAGAATTATTTACTTGAATTTTTACAAGCGCATAATAATTTTTTTTTTCATTAAAAAACGATTTATTAATAAAATTGTGTTTAACACACAAATCAAAAGATAAATGAGGTATTATTTCAAAACCAACAATAGGTAATTTTATATCTTTTGATACGTTGTCGTAAAATTTTATAACATTTTCAAGTTTTTCAAATGATGCAAAAAAAGATATATTATCTTTAGGCTGTGGATAAATTTTTAAAGTTGCTCTTGAGATGATCCCTAAAGTCCCCTCAGATCCACAAAATAAATCCTTCAAATTATATCCTGTATTATCCTTAATAACCTTTGAGCCCAGTTTAATAATCCTGCCATCAGCCAATACTACATTTAAGGCAAGTAAATTACTTCTGACTGATCCATAATGAATAACATTAATACCTCCAGCATTTGTAGAAATTACTCCCCCGACTTGGCTGGAACCTGTTGATGCCATTTGTAGTGGAAATAAAAATCCTTTTTCTTTAAGTTGATTATTTAAATCATCAACTATAACACCTGCATCTAGTTCAACACATTTATTAATAACATCGATTTCATAAATCTTATTAATTTTCTCTAAACTTATTATAACTTCATTTTTTTCTTGTGAGGGAGATGCGCTTGCAACTAAGTTAGTATTGCCGCCCTGGGGTATTAATTTGATATTATTTTCAAAACAATATTTTAAGATTAAAGATATATCATTTTCGTTTTTAGGAAAAACTACACACAATGCCTTAAAATTAATTCTTCTTCTCCAGTCTTGACTATATTTGGTAATCTCTGCCTCATTATTATAATCGATAACCTTACAAATATTAGATAAATCATTGAAAATTTTTTTACTCATAGAAATATAGTGTTTATTTTATTTTATATAATAAGTTGATTAGTTAACAATATTTAATTTGATTAAAATAAATAATTAAACTAGAGTTATTCTTTTGCTTTTTTATTTCCTTTTATGCCTGAAATTCTAATTATCATTCAAAGTTTTATTTCTTCATTTGATACAGTTGGTTTAATTTTAATAATATCCCTAACTCTTATTGGTTCAATAGTTGCAGGTATGTCTGGTTATGGTGCAGGCATACTAATTGGTGTTGTTTTAATGCCCATGGTTGGTGTCAAAAAAATAGTACCTATAGTCACAATTTTAACATTTTATATAAACTTTTGGAGAATAATTCTTTACTGGGAACATATAAATTGGAAAAAATCTCTTTATTTTTCTGCTTTTGCAGCCCCAGGTCTATATTTTAGTACTTATTTTTTCGCTATAGCTTCAACTAAAACACTTACATTAATTGTAGGGTTTTCCATATTTTTTCTTGTTGTTTTAAGAAAATTTTTTTTGAATTTGGATATCTATCTTAATAATCAATTTCTAGCATTTTACGCAATATTAACTGGGTTGTCTCTTGGTGTAATTTTAGGACCTGGCTTAATGATATTAACAGGTTTGTCAGCAAGTGGCTTAACTGGATCAAATTTAGTTGGCTCTAGCTCAGTAGCCGATTTAATAACCATAATTGTTAGATCTATATATTTTTTTAATTTAGGAGTTATTGATTTAGAAATATTTACTATTGGAAGTTTTCTTGGACTTATGTGTTTATTTGGAACATATTTTGGAAAGAAGATAGTCGATAAAATTGGAAAAAAACTTCATCAGAATTTAATAGAATTTTTTATGATATCAGGAAGTATTATTATGATTATTAGAGCTCTAACTCTTGATTAAATAGGTGCGTGGCCAACGCTCATTCCTCCACAAACATATAAAGTTTGACCAGTAATAAAAGATGCTTGATCAGAAACAAAAAATGAAATTGCATTGGCAACTTCCTCCGGGGATCCAAATCTTCTCATTGGATTCTGGGTCATATATTTTTTTTGATAGGTTTTATTTTGACTATTATTTCTAAGTTGTAATTCAGTTAAAATTGGTCCTGGTGAAACTGTGTTTACAGTAATATTATACTTTGCAAGCTCTAAGGCCCATGTTCTTGCAAAACCATATAATCCAGATTTAGCGGATGAATAACTTGTTCTAAGCTCTCTACCTAAAGCTGCTCTACTAGATACATTAACTATTCTACCAAATTTTTTTTTTTTCATATTTTTTACTAAACCTAGAGATAATTGGATAGCTGGTCTTAAATTAAGCTGTATAGATTTGTCAAAAGTTTTTAAATCCAAGTTATCAATTGACTGTCCAAATGAGGCTCCAGCATTATTAACAATACATGTTATATTTAATTTTTTTACTTTACTTATTAAAGAATTAATTTCTTTTTCACTAGAAAGGTCACATTCAATAAATTTGCCTGGAAAGTTTTTAATCTTTGATCTTGCAACACCAATAATTTTATACTTTTTTTTTTTTAATATTTTACATGTAGCTAAACCGATACCTCTATTAGCTCCTGTTACAAGCACTGTTCTCATCATTTATATTTTATAACATCTTCTGTACTGATTTGGAACAATTTTATTTTTTGGATCTAAATTTGATAACTCTTTTAAAATAAAATTTGGTTCATATATATATTTCCTTGCATTAGAAATTAAATCTACTTCGTTTTTGTTAACTATTTTTTTTGCAAAATTTATATCTTCAATCATTCCACCCACTCTTACATTAATTTTACAATTTTTTTTGATTGCCTTTGCTAAATCATAATTAAAATTGGGTTTAGGTTTAAAATCTGTTTTTGAAACTAATCCCCCACTAGAAACACAGACATAGTCAAATCCTATTTTTTGAAGTTTTTTTGTTAGATAAATTGAATCTTTAATTGTTAAACCACCTTTTATCCAATCTTTACCTGTTATTCTGGCTCCAAGTATCCTACTTTTTGGCCAATTTGCTCTTACAATTTTTGCTATTTCTATTAAAAATCTAGATCTATTTTGTCTGCTCCCGCCATATGCATCTATTCTTTTATTAGATATAGGTGAAAAAAATTGGTGAAGTAAATAGCCGTGTGCCATATGTAATTCTAAACAATCTAACTTTAATTTTTTTGAGTATTTAGATGCTTTTAAGAAACTTGATTTTATATTTTCAATATCTACTAGTGTCATTTCTTTTGGGTATGGCCAATTAAATTCTTTTTTAATCGATGAGGCCGAATGTGTTTTCCATGATCTATTTTTTAAACTAGTATTTGGTTTTACCCATGGTAATTCTGCTGAGCCTTTTCTTCCTGAATGAGAAATTTGTAACCCAATCTTAATATCAGAATTTTTTTTTAAGAAGTTAGTTAATTTTTTTAAATTTTTGAAATTTTCTAAATTTGTCAATGACATATCCGAATGTGTTATTTTACCTTTTTTACTAACTGCAGTTGCCTCAATCATTAACAATCCTGCACCAGAATTAGCAAGATTTAACAAATGATTGTAGTGCCATTTAATAGGATTACCATTTCTTGAAGAATATTGACACATAGGTGAAACTACAAAACGATTTTTTAAGGTTATACTATTGATTTTTAATTTTGTAAAAATCTGTTCTTTCATATTACCTGTTTATAATTTTTTTATTTTTTTGTTCCCATTTAAATTGTCTTGCAGAGTAAAATACAATTATACAAGTCAATAATATTAGAGCAATTGAAAGTGGTCTCTGAAAAATATATAGTAATGGATCACCTCTAGAAACAACCATTAAATCTCTTAAACCATTTTCTGCTATCGGTCCTAGAATTAAACCAAGTAAAGCTGCTCCAGTAGAAAATTTATATTTATTCATTAAATAACCTAAAACTCCAAAACTCATCATTATCCAAATGTCAGCTATATTATTTGTATTTACATAAGTGCCCACTATTGAAAATATTATTATGAGTGGAGCTAAAAGACCCTTTGGCATGATTGTTAAATGTGCCATTCCTCTCGCCATTACTGCAGCAAGCAAACCCATTAATATATTTGCTGCTAAGAAACCCCATATAACTGTATAAACTACTTGAGGATTATTTTTAAATAAACCGAAACCTGGCTGTAAACCATGTATAACTAAAGCTCCTAAAATAACCGCTGCTGAAATTCCACCTGGTATACCAAGTGTAAACATAGGAATCAGAGATGTGCCAGTACATCCATTATTAGATCCCTCAGTTGCAGCTAATCCTTTTATTTCTCCTTTTCCAAATTGATCTCCAACTTTACCCTTTTGAATTTCCCAAGCGTAAGCAATCCACTGAGCAATACTTCCACCTGCTGCAGGGATAATTCCTAAAACTAATCCGCACCCCCATCCTCGAAACAATGAATTTTTTACTTTTTTTATCTCCTCAAATTTAGGCCAAATGTTCCAACTTAATTTTGAATTTCCACCTATAGTTTCCTGTGCTTTAGACATTGAGAGTTCGAGACCTTGAGCAAACGCAAATAAACCAACAATAGCTGGCATAATGTCAATGCCAGAGGATAAAGTTGCTGATCCAAAAGTAAATCTAGGTATGCCAGAATAAAGATCTATACCAACAGTCGATAAAAATATTCCAAAAAAACCTGCAATCAGACCTTTAAATATGTGTCCAAATGAAATTGATGCTATTGCCGTTAGACCCAAAATAGCCATCAAAAAATATTCTGCTGGTCCAAATAATAATGCAACTTCAGCTAAAGGAGGTGCTAACAAAAGCAAAACTAAACCACTTATCAAACCACCCAAAACACTTGCAAAAGTTGAAATTCTAATTGCCTGAATTGCTTTACCTTTTTTTGTAAGCTCAAAACCCTCAATAGCTGAAGCTGCTGAAGCAGAAGTTCCTGGAGCTCTAATTAAAATTGCTGAAAACGAACCTCCATACATACCAGCTGCATAACAAGATACCATCAATATAAGAGCCTCTGTAGGAGGAAAATTAAATGACACAGGTATTAAAAGTGCAATTGCCATAGGAGGACTTAATCCTGGAATCGCTCCAATCACTAATCCAATTGTTACTCCCATCAACAAACAAAATAAGACACCTAATGAAAATAAATTATCAAAATAACTTAATGCTTCAAAAATATACATTAAATTAATAAACCCCTCGGTAAACTTGTTTTTAAAAATATGACAAAGAAACCATACATCAATGGAATTAAAATAATTAAAGTAACAAAGATATGTTTATAATTTTTTACGCCAAGGTAAAAACTAGAAATTATAAAATAAATTATAGTAGAAACAAAAAAACCTAGTTGAATAATCAAGATTACATAAATTATTGAAATAGATAAAATAACATAAGGTCTGAAATTAATAAAAGTTTTTTGTATTTTTAAATTATTAGATTTACTATTTTGAATATAATCTAATATTGAAAAAACAATTATACTAATAGCACAAAATGTTGGTAGAAGATTTGCATAGTCTGTATATTCTCTTGATAAAATTACAACTACTGTAGAAATAAAAAAAATAAACAAATTTCTAATTAACGCAACTTTACGCATACTTTATTTAAAATTTTTAATAAGAGGCTAAAAATTTTTAGCCTCTTAAATTTAAAGGTTTTTTTATTGATTCCAGTATTCTACAACTTTAACCATTTTTTCTGTATTAGAAATGAAATCCTTTAGATCAGATCCAGCTGCAGTCCAAATTCTACTGGATTTAGACATTTCAGCTAATTGATATCCTGGATTTGCCTGAGCCTTATTTATAGCATTCTTAAACACATCATATTTATCTTGAGGAAGACCATTTGCAGCTATTAATGTTCTTGCTGCAAAACCAAGGTTTTCAATCCCAGTTACTTCTCCAAAAGTTGGAACTGATGGTAAATACTCTGATCTAACTGTATCTAGTACTGCAACAGGTCTCATTTTTCCCTCTCTTATATAGTTTACATAGAATGAAACGTTACCAGCAACCATATCAGTTGTTCCTGCTAGAAGTTCTTGTATTTTTTTTGCATCGTTATTTGCATAAACCTTACCTACTTTAAAACCTTTAAGTTTTTTTTCAGCAAATGCCAAACCTTGATAGTCATCTGAACCTATTGCAGTTGTACTAACTAATAGTTTATTAGGATTTTTAGCTGTATAAGCTAAGACATCTTTTAATCCGCCAGTAAACCTATCATCATCTGCTCTTACTAACCATAGACATGGATCATATGTTTGACCTCCAATGAAGTTGAAGTCTGCGACGGTTTCAGTTCGTTTCATTTTAGGATCTAAGTATGCAAATACATGTGGTAAATTTACTAATCCAATCTTGTGATCGTCTTTTTTTGCATCCCATTTAGACATTTGTCCCCATGCTACCCATCCACCACCTCCGGATATATTCACAACATTAACTGGCACACCTAACTCTTCAGCAAGAAATGGTGCAAAAATTCTTGCACTCCTATCTGTACCACCACCAGCTTTCCATGGAACAATCAATTCTACAGGTCCTTTTGGGAAGTCAGCAGCTATAGCTGAACTTACTAAAAGAGACAATGCAGAAATAAATAAAGTTATTTTTTTTAATAATGATTTAATCATTTATTCCCCCTCTTATTAAGTTTATTTATCCTATTTAATAATTCTTGATTTAAAATGTCAATAAACATATAGTTGACTAGTTAACAAATTCCTCTTAGTTCTTGAGGGAGCACAAAACTAACCTAATCCAAAAAAATTTTTCTTTATTATTTAATAGTTTATTACTTAAAGTTAAATTAATAAAAATTTAATGTTCGATATAAATATAATTTTTTTACTTTTAGCGTTTGGGTGTTTGTCAGGATTTTTTGCTGGACTATTAGGTGCTGGAGGTGGAATGATAATAGTTCCATTATTATTTTTTGCATTCAAGTTAGCAGGATACAGTAGCGATGTACTTATGCACTTAGCCGTTGGAACATCCTTGGCTATTATATTTCCAACCTCAATTATTTCCGCTTACACCCATTACAAAATCGGCAATTTTGATAAAGAATTTATTAAATATTGTAGTATTTTTATTTTTTTTGGAATTATTTTAGGAACAATTTTTACCTCAAGCATTAACACTACCAGCTTATTATATTTATTTGCGATCTACACACTTACATGTGGATTGTTTTTTCTTTTGTTTAAGAAAAAAAATTTAATTAATAAAAAGAGCGAAATGCCAAAAGTTTCTAAAACCTTATATAGCCTAATTACAGGATTTTTATCAGTACCTTTAGGGATTGGAGGAGCAGCAATAATGGTTCCGATTATGAAATTTTATAATTATCCAATTAAGACTGCAATTGGTACATGTGCTCATTTTGGAATAATCATATCTCTAACAGGTTTTATTTCAATGTTTATAAGTGGATATTATTTTGCTGAAATAAATGAGCCGTATACTTTAGGTTATATTAATTTTCTTGGTTTTATGATTTTTATCCCAGTAACATTACCAATGGCAAGAGTTGGCGCAAGATTCTCATCAAAAATAAAGAAAGAAAAATTAAATAAGATTTATGGAGTGGTATTAA
The DNA here is from genome assembly GCA_902617825.1 of uncultured Pelagibacteraceae bacterium. Classification (GTDB taxonomy): domain Bacteria; phylum Pseudomonadota; class Alphaproteobacteria; order Pelagibacterales; family Pelagibacteraceae; genus Pelagibacter. The sequence goes on from CACMYE010000007.1 coordinate 26,024, forward strand.
TAGTTATTTCATTTAGAGCTTTTTATGAAATCTTTATTTCTGTATAATTAACGATCCAGTGTTGTTAGTGCATCAAACTCACTCATAGCATTAACGAAGTTTGTGTAATCTTTTTTGGAAAAAGTAAGCTTGTCTATTTTAGTTTTTTTCTGTTTTTTAAAGTTAAGAACTTTAATAGTCTTTATCAAATCGTTTGATTTTAAATTTTTAGTAATGAATACAATTTTTGATTTTTCATCATTAAAGGGCCATTTATCTAGGACAATTGGCTCATGAAAGACTTTTTGGACTGCGTTAATTAATAATACCTTATTTCCAACTCTAACAATACCTTTCATTCTAAGTAAATTATTACTTTTAAATCTGGCAAGTGCATTTAACCATAATTTTAAACCATCTTTAGTAATTTCTTGTTTTATATTTACAGAAATTGACATTACTTTATCTGTTTCATCCGAGTATATTTTTTTATGTAAAAATTTTATATTTCTTTTTGAATTATTTTCAATTTTATCGATAGTTAATTTTTTAACATTAAAATTTGTAAACAATTTTTTTACTTGAGCTTTATTTAACAAATTTTTATCAAATATTTCTGCATGTGGATTTAATCTTTTTAATTCTTTTAAAACCTCTAATTTTTTACTTTTTTCAGAGATGTCTGTTTTGCTAAGTAAAATAATATCGGCGGAAGTTATTTGCTTAAAGTTTTCAAGATGGTTGTTTAAATCATTTTGGAAATTGACGGCATCTACTACAGTAATCAAGGATTTAAATTTTATTTTTCCAGATATAATTTGATCTGAAACAATTGTTTGAACTATAGGTATTGGGTCGGCTAAACCACTCGTTTCAATTATAATTCTATCAAATTTGGATTTTAAATTTAATGTATCATCTAAAGTTTTAACTAAATCTCCTGAAAACGAGCAACAAAGACAACCATTATTTAAAACTATTTTATCATCACTTTTTTTTTTAATCAGATGATGATCAATACTTATTTTCCCAAATTCGTTAATTATTAATAATGTATTTTTAAAACTCCTATAATTAATTATATCATTTAGTATTGTGGTTTTTCCACTGCCTAAAAATCCAGTAATTATTGATGTAGGTATTTTTTTTTTCAAAAAATTAGTCCATAACTTTCCATTCCCTATAATTAGTCGGAAATGGTTTTATATCTTTACCTTCTGCTCTATCGACACAAATTTTACCTTCTTTAAGTACCATTAAAATATTTTCTCTTTTTCCCAAAACTTCAATATTTTGAGCTGGGTTTCCCTTAACAATTACGATATCTGCAAGTTTACCCTCCTCAAGAGTTCCAAGCTCATTATCTATATGTAAAGCTTTTGCGGCATTTCTTGTTGTAGTCATAATTGCATCCATTGGTTTCATTCCGAGATCTACATAAATTTTTAATTCATCGGCATTAGATCCTATATCTGGTTCAAAGCCCATATCTGTTCCCATTGCAATGTTTACTCCAGCTTTGTAAAAAGCTTGGAAAGTTTTAAAACAATAAGGTTGTATCTTCTTCATTTTTTCAAGAGTGAAAGACGGGGTTCCAATTTCCCTTCTAATTTCAATTGCATGATCAGTTCTATGCGAAAGTGTTGGAGTAACAGGAACTTGTGATTCGACAAGTTTTTCTAAAGAATCTTGATCGTGAAAAACCATATGTTCGATAGTATCTGCTCCTGCTTTTAATGCCATTCTATGAGCATCAGGTGTAAAGCAATGTATTGAGGTATAAGCATGAAGAGCATGGGCTTCATCACAAACAGTATCTAATTCTTCTTGAGTATGATTTCTAACATCTGGTTCCTCTTTATCTGTCCCTCCTCCACCAGATGCGCAGGTCTTAAGCCAATCTGCTCCCTCTAACAAATTTAGTCTTGCAAGCTTACGCATTTCATCTGGACCATCTGCTGTAGCTTTTGGATTTCGAAGTGAACCTCTTGGATTTATTAAATCTAAATGTGACCCTGTCCCCACAGTAAATGCCCCCGTTTTTAACCTTGGACCTTCTAATATTTCATTTTCTATTGAAGTTTTTACTGCAGTTGATTGAGCAGTAAGCAGTCCTCTATTAGACATTAATCCTAAATCTCTTAACGTTGTGATACCTCTATCCAAACATAACTGTGCATGAAAAAGCATATACATTTGTTGAAGCTCAGGAGTAATCTCCCATTGAGCAACACGATAATTTTTAAATGTTAAATTATTATACATACATAGATGAATGTGACAATCCATCATTCCTGGCATCGCACTTACATTTTTACCTAAGTCAATCAATTGATAATTTTTAAACTGCTTAAGATTAATTTCTTTGTTACTGCCTACTTTTTTAATAATTTTATCCTTAACAACAATTATACCATTATTTATTAAATTCCCATTTCCATCTATTATTTTTCCTACTTTTATAACTTTTATCTTGCTCATAGATTTTTTTTTTGAATTAATGTTTTGATAATATACCACTAAAGTATGAGTAATTGAAAGTAAACTATTTGTTAACTAGTCAACAAATTTTTAATAAGATATTGACTTTATAAGACTTATTAATTAAGTTTTGTATATGAGCGATAAAAAAACGAAAACAGAAGGAGCTACTAAAGCTGGATCTGGGAAATACTGTTTTCCTATGAAAGAATTAAATGTTGTTCCTGCTGGAACAGGTTATTCAACTTCTAAAGGTGGTGTAATTGAAGGTGAAAGAATGTTAGTTGGGTATATAAATAAGGCAAAAGGCACAGGTTCAAGGCCACATAGCCATCCTAATGAACAATTTAATTATATTTTACAGGGTACTTTAGATGTTGAAATTGATGGTCAAAAATTTTTAGCAAAAGCAGGTAGTGTAGTTTATGTACCTGCTAACATGGAACATTCAATGGTAGCTTTACCAGAAGAAGATGTAATATTTATAGCAATTAAAGATCTTTCACATGGCATTATAGGAAAAGCAACAGACGGTACTATGGATGGGCCAAGATATATGCCAGGCTTTGAGCCAAAATAAATTTGAAAATTAACAAAAATTTCAGAAAAGAATTTATAAACAATAGACCTAGTCATGAAATCTGGGGATCTAAAGGTGGTGTGACCACGATGGATCCAATAGCAACAAATGTTGGGATTGATATTCTAAATAAAGGAGGAAATGCCATTGATGCGTCTATAGCTATAGCAACAACTCTTGCTGTAACTAGTCCAAATTGGTCTGGTCTAGCAGGAGATAGTGCCTGGCTTTATCATGATGGAAAAAAAAATATAAACTCTCATATCGATGGTTATTCAGTCTGTCCTAAGAAAATAGAAACTGATAAATTTTCTAAATTATTAAAATTAAAAAAAAATTCATATATTTTTAAAGAAGAACCAGTAAATGTTCGTAATTCAGGTATTGCTACAGCAATGATACCAGGTACACCATTTTTGCTTGATTATGCATGGCAAAATTTTGGTTCCTTAAAGTTTAAAAATTTAATTAGTCCTTCAATTAAATTGGCTAAAGAAGGTTTCCCTATAAGTGAATATTTATTTGAAGCTTTTGAGGGCTATGATAAAAAAATCTTAAAATTTAATACTACAAAAAAACTAATTAATAATAACGAAAAAATTAAAATAGGATCTACCTTTAAGCAAAATGATTTAGCTAAAACATTATTGAGATTTTCAAAAAATAAATCTAAAGAATTTAGAGATGGTCAAACAGTAAATGCTATTTTAAAATATTGTAAAAATAAAAATCCATTTTTCTCATTAGAGGATTTCCAAAGATATAAAGTTCTTAATAGAAAAACTTATTGTACAAATTTTAAGAAATCAAAAATTGTAACTACAGGATTACCCACTAGTGGTATTAATTTACTGCAATGTTTTGAATTATTAAAAAGGTATGATTTGAAGAATATTAAATTTATGTCTAAAAAATACTTAGATATATTAATATCTATCCTACAAGTAGTACTAAAAAATAGAAGACAATTTAGTGCAGATCCAGATTTTATAAATTTTAGTCAACAAAATTTGCTAAGTAATAGGTACATAAAATCAATGTTAAAAAATTTAAATGTAAGTAAGGATAAAATAAAAATAAATTTAGAAGATGGTGGAACTACTCATTTTTGTGTTTGGGATAAAAATAACAATATAGTTTCTGCCACACAGTCTATAGGATATCAGTTTGGTTGTGGAGAAATTGCTGGGAATACTGGTCTATTTATGAACGATAGAACTTGGTGGATGGCAATTAATAAATCACCCAATATGATACAGCCAAACAAACGGTGCAATATAGGTCATGCACCAATAATTGTTTTCAAAAATAATAAGCCTTACCTAACAGTTGGTAGCCCTGGTGGATTTGGAATTGTTCAGTATTTATTTCAAGTTATGTCTCATGTTTTAAACTATGGCATTGATTTACAAACAGCTATTGACTTACCTAGATTTAGAGTTTCAAACAACTTTAAAGACGTTTTTATTGAAAATAGATTTAAATCTCTAACTAAAAATAAAAACTATAACATAAAATCTTTTAGTGAATGGACTGATATAGTTGGTGGAGTTGAGGGGATAGTTAAAAATTCTTCCGGAAATTATTTAAATTGTTATGATGTAAGAAGAAACTCACAAGCAAGTGGATTATTTTAATTTTTAGTTGATTTATCAACAAATTGTATTATTTTATTAATTTATGTTCTCCAAGGTAAATGATGAAAGTGTATGGTTTGGTCCTGATCAAGAAAAAAAAAGTGATTGGATATATAACTTAGATAATGATGATATTCAGGAAATAGAAAAAGTAACAGATAAATTTTTACTTTCAAAGATACCGCTCAAAAATATTAAAAACGAGTATTTTAATTTAGAAAATCTTAAAAAGAAATATCTTAATAAAATTGATAACGAGTTGAAAAATGGAAGAGGTTTTGCTTTAATGAGAGGAATGCCTGTTTATAAGTGGGATAGAGAGAAAATTATTACTGCATATATGGGGGTATGCTCTTTTTTTGGAAATTTTAGGGTTCAAAATAAAAAAGGTCACCTACTAGGACATATTAAAGATTTAGGTAAAGATACAAAAAAAGACTTTAATGCAAGAGTTTACGAAACTTCCTACAGACAAACTTTTCATAGTGATAGAAGCGACATAGTAACCTTATTATGCTTAAGTAAAGCAAAAAAAGGTGGAGAGTCTTTACTGGTAAGTTCTATGACTATTTTTAATAAAATACTGGAAAACCATCCAGAACACTTAGCAACATTGTTTGAGCCTTTTCCGTTAGACAGGAGAGGTGAAGAAGGTGGAAATCAAAAGGGATATTCTATGACTCCTGTTTATTCTGAAAAAAACGGAAAAATTTCGTCTTATTTTTTAAGACAATATCTTGAGAGTTCGAAAAGGTTCGAGGGAGTTGTAATTACCGACAAACAAAGAGCAGCTTTAGATATAGTAGATAAATACGCTAATGACGAAAAGTTATATATGAGAATGACTTTTGAACCTGGAGATATACAAGTAATTTATAACCACACTTTGTTCCACGATAGGATGTCATATGAAGATTTCGAGGATGAGAATAAAAAAAGACATCTTTTAAGATTATGGATATCAGCATTTAATGATAGGGAATTGTCTGAAAAGTATGAAGATAGATGGGGAAGTATAAAAATAGGTCAAAGAGGTGGTGTTTTTGACCAAAATCTAGATATTAATATACCCTTAGAAGCAAATTAGCTTCCTTTTAATGAAAATAAAAAATATAGCATTTATAGGATTAGGTAACATGGGTTTTCACATGGCTAATCAACTAATGAAAAAAAGGTATAAAATTTTTCCTTACGATATAAATAAAAAAAATATTAATAGATTTTATAATTTTAATAAAATAATAAAATTTAAATCACCTAATTCTTTTGAAAAGATTGACTGTGTAATTTTGATGGTTCCATCAAGTAAAGAAGTAAATGAAATAATTTTTAAAAAAAATAAACTAAATACTAAACTGAGAAAAAACTCATTTATAATTGATATGAGCACTTCTGTTCCAACGGAAACTTTAAAGATTGGTAAAAAACTAAAGAAAAAAAGTATAAATTTTTATGATTGTCCTGTCGCAGGAGGTGTTAAGTTTGCAAAAACTGGAGAATTGTCTTTGTTTTTTGGTGGAACTAAAAAAAATAATGAAATTACAAAAATCTTAAAATGTTTTGGTAAAATTATTTGGTGTGGAAAACTTGGTAGTGGTCATTCAATCAAAGCTTTGAATAATTTTATAAATGCTTCCGTACTTAATACATATTTAGAGGCGATTACAACAGCAATTAAATTTGGAATAAAGAAGGATTATCTTCTTAATGCAATTGATCAAGCTACAACGGGTAAAAATCATCCTTATTTTAAAAAGATTAAAGATGGAATTTTAGTTAATAGATTAAATTCAGGGTTTACATTAAATTTACTTACAAAAGACGTATCGATTGCAAACGATTTAATAAAAAAATATACAAAAAAATCGCCTATCTCATCTAATATTCTAAAGTTATTAGAGTTATCAAAAAAAAGGCTTGGTAAAAATTCTGATCAATTGAAGTTATATAAAATGTGGTCAAATAAAATATGAAAAAAGTTTTAGTTCTTGGAAAAATTCATAGCTCTGGCTTGAAATTTTTAAGAGATTTATCTTATCAGGTAGATGAATTATCAGATCAAGACGATAGTTATAAAGAAAAACTAAATATATACGATGCACTAATAGTAAAAATGACAAAGGTAGATTCTGAGTTTATTAATCTATCTAAAAATTTACAGATAATAGCAAGACATGGTGTTGGCTATAACAATGTGGATATAAATGTTATAAATGAAAAAAAAATTCCATTGTTTATCATAGGTGATGTTAATTCCACTTCAGTTAGTGAGCATACAATTGCATTAATTCTAAATCTTGCAAAAAAAATTAATTATTATGACTCTCAGGTAAGATTAGATAATTTCAATGTTAGGGATACTTTTCAAAGTCGTGATCTTTCTGGCAAAAAAATTTTAATTTATGGATACGGAAGAATAGGAAAGAAAGTTGCACAATTATGTAAATTTTTTAATATGGAAGTGTCTGTTTATGATAAATTTTTAACTTTAGATAAAATACCTAATACATTTAAAGCACTTAAAAACATTGAAGAAAATCTAGATATCTTTGATTTTATTACCTTACACATTCCATATAATAACTCAGGTAAATCTTTAATAGATAAATCATTTTTAAACAAATTAAGTAAAAAATGTAGTATTATAAATACTTCCAGAGGTGATCTAATCAATGAGAATGATCTATTAGATCACTTAAAAAAAAATAAAAATTTTAATGCTGGATTAGATGTATTTAACCCTGAACCTCCATCAAAAAATAATGAATTATTAAAATTAGATAATGTTGTACTAACACCACATTCAGCTGCCTATACTGAGGAATGTTTGGCAGAAATGTCTATGTATTGTGCAAAAAATATTAATGATTTTTTTAATAATAAGATGAATGAGTCTTTGTTAGTAAACAAAGATATTTACTCCTAATCAACGTCAGATGCATCTAATTTTATTTTATTAAACATTAAAGGTATTAGGATTGATATAATTGCTAAACCAAAAAATATTAATACTATTGGTCTATCAATTATATTAAAGAAATTACCCTGGTTCATAATCATCGTTTGTCTAAAGGACTCCTCCATTCTAGTACCTAGAACAACACCTAAAATAACTGGTGCCAGAGGAAAATCACAAGATCTCATAAAGTAACCAATAATTCCAAATATACACATCAGATATAAACTTAAGGTCAATTGATCACTTGAGTAAATACCAAGCATACAAATAATTGTAATTATTGGAAGTAATACCGCCATCGGGATGTATAAAATTCTTACAAAAAGACTGATCAAAGGTAAGTTTAGTATCAGTAAAAAAATATTACCTACATAAAGAGCTGCAACTAAACCCCAAACTACGTCTGGTCTCTCTAAAAATAACATTGGACCAGCTTGAATATCAAGCATCAAAAAAGCTCCAAGCATAACAGCTGTTGTTGCTGATCCTGGGACCCCTAAAGCTAACATTGGCACAAAGGCTCCAGCACTAGCTGCATTATTCGCTGACTCTGGTCCTGCAACTCCTTTGATTTCTCCTTTTCCAAAATTTTCTGGATTTTTACTTATCTGCCTTTCAGTTGAATAGGAAACAAATGAAGCTATACCTGCGCCTGCGCCTGGTAACACACCAATTATAAAACCTATAACTCCTCCACGTATGATTGACCAAAAACTGTAAGTTATTTCTTTAAGTTTAATAAATACTCTATGCTTTAGAACTTCTCGCTTCTGATTAGATAAAATGTTTTCAGAATTAATTATTACCTCTGATATTGCAAACAATCCCAATGTAACTGATAAGAATTGAATACCATCCCAAAGTTCAGTGACACCCATTGTAAACCTTTTAACACCCATGAAGTCCTCACCAATAGTAGATATCATTAAACCAAACACCATTGCCAAGAGAGCTTTCACCATTGAATTGCCAACTAAACTACAAACAGCAGTTACAGCAAATATGTACAATGCTAAATATTCTGGTGCACTAAATTTAAGTGCAAGATCTGCTACAAAAGGACCTAAAATCATTAAACCTACAACAGCTATAGTGCCAGCTATATATGACCCAATCGCAGCTATGCATAAAGCAGCACCTGCATTTCCTTGTTTTGCCATCTCGTGACCGTCAAGACATGCTATAACTGCTGATGTATCACCAGGCACTCTCAATAATATTGATGCAGTGGATCCACCATACATAACTCCAGTGTAAGTTGCAGCTAACATAAATACTGAACCAAGTGGATCTAAAACCAATATAATAGGTAACATCATGGCTAAAGCGCCTGCAGAACCAATGCCTGGTAATACACCAACTATGGTTCCTAGCAAAGAACCAAACAATGCGTACATGAGATACTTAACCTGAAGTATAATCTTAAAACCATCCATCAAGTTTATAAAAATAGTATCAAACATTTAATAAATAAGTTTTTTTAAATCTTCTAGAAATGGAAATAATTTGTCTGTATCAATTAACTCACCCATTGGCATTTGAAAATTTAATCCATAATAAAAAATAATAAAAATACATAAAGTAATAACCAAACTAAAGAAAAATGAGTATTTTGCAGTTTTATTTAAATACATGATAAATAAAAAAGAATAAATGAAACTTGAAAACAAAAAACCAATTAGTTCAAAAAGAATTACAAAAAGGATTGTAATTAAAATTGGTGCCATTTTTATTAACTTATTTTTGATTAAATATAAATTTAAACCCTCACTTTCATTTATATTTTTGGATCCTTTAAAAAAATAAACTGATAATAAAAGAAAACCAAAAGAAGCTACCAATATTGGAAAACTCGAAGGTCCTACAACATCTTCCCCTATTGTTTTTTCTAAATTAAATGAAGATATAAAATATACTATTAATGTGATTAGAAATATAGTTGCTAATATATTTTGTTTTGAAAAAAATAATTTGAATACAAATTTCATAAATATATTACCGTAACTTATATTAAGTTACGGTAATATTATAATTTATTATTTTTTGATTAAATTCAATTCAGTACTTAATTTAAAATATGCCGCATGCTCTTCCTTCAACATTTTATCAAGTTTAGATTGATGAATTGAAATTGGTGCTAAGTTATTTTTAGAAACATAATCTTTGAAAGTTTGAGTTTTTGCAACTTTCTTCATTAGTTTGCTGTAAAAATTAGCTTGTGCATTTGAATTTTCATTAGAAAACCATAAGCCTCTGTATTGAGCAAGCATAGTTCCTTTATATCCTGCTTTTTTAAAAGTTGGTACTTCAGGCATTGATGGTAGTTTCACAGAAGAAGCAAGAATTCTCATTTTTCCAGCTTTTACAAATTTAAACACTTGTCCTGGATTTTCCAAAATAAAATCTATATGCCCACCAAGTAATTGTAGAACACCTTCATCATCAAAAGGAGTATATGTAATGTCTACACCCTTTTCCTCTGCCATCATTTTTCCAACTAATGAAGCAACTTGACCAAAGTCTCCACCACCCTGAACTACTTTTCCAGGATTTGCTTTTGCCTTTTTAATAATATCATTAAGAGATTGATATTCAGAATCTGCGTTTACTGTTAGCAATAATGGAGAAACTACTAATGCAGCAATTCCTTTTGCATTTTGATATCCAACTTCTTGACCAGTCAAGATAACATTATTTATTTGAGATGGAGTTAAAACTTGTAACACATGAGGATCTTTATTTTTATTTAAAACATAGTTCCTAGCTTTACCACCTCTAGCACCTCTGATTATTGTAAGTTTCACACCATTTGGCAATAAGTTTTCTTCTTCTATAACTTTAATTACAGATCTTGCAAAAGCAACTGTTGAAGATGTTTCTTTTGCGTGCGCAACTATTTCGACTTCTTTGTCTGGCTCCCAGCCAGCATTCGCTGATTGACCAAAAGTCAATGTTAATACTAGCAGCGAAATTAGTATTTTCATTAAATTATTCATATTTTTTCCCCCTATTAGTGTTCTTTAAGGTTATAAATAAGTAGTTAACATGTCAACTAATTTATTAAAAAACGTTGGTTTAACTTATTAATTTAAATAATAATAAAATTGTAATTAATATTTTAAAGATTAAGAAATTTTACTTTCTAAATAATTATTAGAACTGATAGTCACTAGTCTTGAGTTTTGTGATGTATTTGAAAATTGATAACTCTCACCTTTTTTGATTTTAATTATAGATCCTGCATCAACATCAAAAGAATTTTTTTCAACTTTAAAGTTTAATTTTCCATCTAAAACATAAAAAAAATATTCGTGATCAGAATTAGTTTTTTCCTCGTTAAATTTCTTACTCAATTCATAAAACTTAAAATTCATTCTTTCACCTTCAATTGAAGTGATATTATTTCCAACACTATACGGTTGATTAATTTTGTCTAAGATTTTATAATAACAATTTGGTACACCTTCAATAATAATAGATTTATTGCCAGCTTCTTGATTTCCTGCACCTTGATTTTTTCGATCTTTAATTTCTCCCTTATCAAATTTATGATTAGCTTCTTCTACAGTCATTGGTTTATCAGGTAATTCTTCATCAGCTGAAACTCCTACAACTGTCCAAGTACAATCTTTAATATATAAATACGCACATGGCTCATCCTCAGTTGCCTTCATAGAGTGTCTAACGTTTGGAGGAATTAGTATAAATGTTCCAGGATTTACTATTTTTCTTTCTTTTCCTACAACTGCGTTAATTCTACCTTTAAGGGCAAAAATTAGTAACTCATTTGGATGGTAATGTAATTCAGAACCAGTTCCTGCCTCTTTTTGATTCAAACAATAATAAACATATTTACCCTCAATTATTGGCGAAGTCCCTGATGATAAATGTGGGGTAAGTTTGACTGATTTAAGATCTTCGAATTTATATACACTCATTGTTATCTCTTTGAAGTTACACCATAAATTATTGTTATCAAAGCTAAAAATAAAATAGTTAAAGTTATAGGTCTAAACAATACATTAGTCAGATCTCCATTATGAATAGTTAATGCCCTATTTAAATTCTGCTCAATTATTGGACTCATAACAAAACCTAAAACAATTGGTATTGGAGGTATGTTAACTTTTAAAAAAATATAACCTAAGAAACCTAAAATTAATGACATTAATACATGAGCCCCATAATTACTATAAGAATAAGTCCCTATAATAATTAATATGATCACAAAACAGCCTAATCTTTTTTTTGATATACTTGTAACTTTTGCAAATAAATTTGTTGCAAAAAAAACCAATACTTAACAAAAAAAGATTTGTTATTATCAACCCTCCAAAAATTAGAGAAATTAGATTTGTTTCATCAACAAATAAAAATGGTCCTGGAACAACTCCTTTACTAATCATTAAACCAATTAATATAGCAGCAGCACCAGAGCCTGGTATACCAAGCGCCAAAGTGGGAATTAATGTTCCAGCAACTACTGAATTATTTGCAGTTTCTGGAGCAGCAATACCTTCGTCTATACCAGTGCCAAATTTTTCTGATAATTTTGACCATTTTCTCTCTTGAGTGTAAGCAATCATTGAGCCTATTGCAGCACCAGCACCTGGAATAGCACCAATTAAAGTTCCTAAAAGACTGCATCTTATCCATGTAGGTATTAATCTTTTTATAAATGAAATTTGAAAACCTTTATCTAATTTTTCAAAAAAATTTTTTTTTTCGATTTTTTTTTCATTTTTGGAGTCTATCAATAACTTAAATGCTTCTGGACAGGCCAATAAACCTATTACAACAACTACTAGAGGTATACCATCCATTAAATAAGCTTGATCAAATACAAATCTCATCCCACCAAAACCAGATGTGCCAACTGTAGCCATTAATAAGCCTAAACCAGTTGCAAAAAATCCTTTTGCTATGTTTTTTCCAAAAAAAGTTCCAATTATAGATAAACCAAAAATACCCAAGGCAAACATTTCACCAGGTCCAAATTTTAATCCAAAATATGCGAGTGTTGTCCCTGAAACTATAAAAATTAATGTACTTGTAAGGCCTCCAAAAACACCTGAAACTAGAGATACTTGTAAGGCTCTTTTTGGTTCACCTTTTTGTGCCATAGTGTACCCATCGAGAATTGATATCGCATTTGCTGGTGTTCCAGGAGTTTTAATTAAAATAGCGGGTATTGATCCACCATATTCTGCAGCTGAATAAACTGCTAATAAGAAAATGAGTGAGTCACTTGTACTCATCACAAATGTCAAAGGAAATAGAATTGCGAGCGATTGAGCGCTACCAAAACCAGGAAGAGCTCCCAATAAAATTCCTAAAAAAACTCCAGATAAAATTACTAAAATTGTTGTTAATGTGAATATATTAAAAATAAAATTTGGTAAGTTTAGTAATATTTCCATATCAATATATTAAAAAAGGCAAAAATTTTAAAGGAAAAGGAATTCTTAAAAAAATTATAAATGTTAACCAAAATACTATCATCGAAATAAATGAAATTATTGACGAATATAATACGGATTTTCTTAAATTTAGATCCAATCTACTTACCAATAATATAAATAAAAAGGCAAAAGTTAAAATCTCAAATCCAATTAAATCTAAAAATAAAATATATATTATAGATATAAAAAAAAGAAAAAAAATATCTTTGAAATAAATCTCAATGATATCGTCATTTGTTTCCTTAGACTTTATTAGAATATTTTTTTTAAAAGTATTTTGTAAAAACAAAATTAATGTCCAGAAAAAAGTAAATAGTAATATTAATCTTGGAAAAAATGCATCCCCAGGATATCCAGGCAATATAGATTTAGACATATTTGAAGTTTCATAAAAAAGAAAAATTAAAAATATGAGAAAAAAAATTGATAGGAATAAAACAATATTTTTGTTTTTGAATTTTATCATGCGTTTACCAGAGCTAGCAAAACTAGCTCTGGTAATTTATTTTAGATAATACCGTTTGCTTTCATAAAGACTCTAGCATCTTTTAAACTTTGTTTAAAATTACTAGTGATAGCTTTTCTATCATCTTCAAACATAGGTATTACGTGTGGCTGTTTTTTAATGTATTTTTGATAAGCTTCAGAATTAATTACATCTTTTGCCGCTTTAGCTATAGCGTCCATAATTTTATCTGAAGTTCCTTTTTTAACCATAAAGCCTTGAAACTGATGTGGTATTGTATATTTAGCACCTACCTCACCAATCGTTGGTACATCTTTCCATAATGGATGATCCAATCTTGTTTCATTCAACAGAGCTAACGGACAAGCAACACCAGAAGTTATATGCTTATTCCATTTACCTGGTTGAGCAAAACCAACTCTCAAGTGTCCTCCAGCTATATCTTTAACTACTCCACCTGTACCTTTGTATGGAACAAATCTCATTTTTATACCTTGATCATTATTTATCAAAATATGTTGTCTGTGGTGAAGAGAACCGGGCTTATTACTTCCCATTGATAAAGTTCCAGGATTAGCTTTTTCTATTTTAATTAAATCAGCCCATGATTTAATTTCTGGATCATCACATCTAACTGCTATTGCATATAAATGACGTTCAACTTTTGCCACCATTGAAAAGTCCTCAAAAGTTTTTGTAAAATGTGGAAGATTAAAATATCCTGAGTGACTTCCATTTATATGTAAAATTGTGTGACCATCTGATTTTTTAGAGTCGGTATAAACGGCCCCTTCATGGTTTGCTCCACCTGGTTTATATAACACAGTTATAGGAACACCCAATCTTCCTTTTTGAGACATTTCATTAGCCATCATTTCACACCAAGCTGCTGCACCTGAGCCAGCTTTAGTAGAACAAATAAGTTCGATAGGTTTTGTTGGAAAAGCGTTAGCAACACTACCTATAGAAAATATACTAATTAAAAATGACAAAAAAAAGAATTTACTTATTATTTTTTTCATATTTCCCCCATAAAGTTTAATTATAAAAAAAGTGTAACAAAATTTTGTTGACTTGTTAACTTATTTTTAATTTAATTATTCTTATTTTAATTTGCTTTAACCAGAACAAAATATGGTGTAGGTTGTTAAAAATTATAGATATTTTATTCATCAAAACTGTTAATAAAAATAAAGTAA
>CACMYE010000008.1 GCA_902617825.1 uncultured Pelagibacteraceae bacterium
AATAAATGTTAATTAATGAATAAAAATCAGCATCTCTAATGTACCCTTTTTGAAGTGATAATTGTATTGGTTCAAAAAAGTTTATCAATGGATCTGAATTAGTAAAAGAAAAATAAACAAACCAGCCGATTAAATAAGGTATAATAGAAATTAAAAAATTTTTATATTCTTTATTAGCTATAAAGTTTAAAAAAATAACGTATCCCGAACTATATTTTATATATGAAAATCCAGAAAAAAAATTTGCTAACCTTGAATTTGCAATGAAGGGCAACATCATAAAAAACATCACAAATAGACTTTGCTGACCATAATTTAAAGTCATTCTTGTTGGATAACAGGTAATAAAAATTAAAATTAATAATATACTTTTATATTTTGATAATTTTAAATATCTGCAGGCTGCAATTGGAATTAAAAAAGCAAACAAAATATTTGTAACCAACCACATTAACCTTGCTTTTTCCCATTCTAGAATAGAAAAAGGATATAAAATTACATGAAGTATATGCGCATACTCACCATTTTGACATAAAAAATCTCCCTTACCATTCAAAATAAACTTTTGGTAGTGGTTTACACCCTCCCAAAATAAAACTGAAGGTTGCCATTGAAAATCGCATCCATTTACCAATCCCTTACTTATGGTGTTTATAAAAGACAAGATTGAAACAATAATGAGAAGATTTAAAAAGATTAATTTATTTTTAATAAAAAAATTTGATATCATTTATCCCTGATTTTTAATCAACCCATACTGATAGTTTCTTGCTTCAGTTACTTCAGGTGGAAGACTTAGCTCAACATCATCTAATCGTATAATCTCATCCTTACTTATATCTCTTTTTAATAAAGCATTATCTGTAAGGCCTAGAGGTAAAATCATTTCTTTTTTTGATTTTTCTGAGGTAATTAATTTACCTCTTGCACAAAAACCACCTTCTCCATCAAGCTTGTCCCCTGCTTTTAGGTTTTTTTTAGCAAAACTTGCTACATCAGAATTATAATTTTTTGTATATCCTGTTGCTCTATTGTCTAGTGCTATTGAATAAACTGATTGTGCCAACTCTAAACCAATATAATGATAAGGTCTCCAGATTGCTGAATAGTTTCCAGATGCGTCTGTAACCATTCCATAATCTTTAAAACAATTTTTTACATATTCGTTCTGTGCTTTAATAACAATATACACACCCCATCTTAAATCATTTGGAATATCTTTTTTTTCTAAATCTATACTTGAAATAACTTCCACTTGCCCATCAAATTCAATTAATCCACCGTCATTTTTTGGAATCATTTTTTTTGCAATATCATAAACACCAACTGGTGGAAAAGTTAATCCGTTACTTGGGCACTTAAGATTAGCTGCATTACTAACTGCACACATTTCAATTGCAGATTTATCTCCGCATAAAAAACTATTAAACATTTTTGGGTTCATTCCAGACTCTTTCTCAGCTCTCTCTTTAGTTAAACCATAATGACCCCAAACAGTATCTGGTGTGGAATATTCAAAAGTTGGGTGATATTTTGTTCCTTTACCAGCACAAACTATTGAGAAACCATTTAATCTTGCCCATTCTATTTGTTCAAGAATTAATGATGGTTGATCTCCATAAGCCATTGAGCAAATTACCCCTTTGTCTTTTGCAAGATCAGATAAATATTTCCCACAAGTTATATCTGCTTCTACATTTACTAATATAACATGTTTCTTGTTTTTAATTATTTTCGTTGCATGTACAGTGCCAACTATTGGATTTCCTGTTGCCTCAATAAAAATTTCTATATCTCTATCAAGAACTTCATCTAATGAATTTGAAAAATTAATCTCATCAATTATTTGTTCGTTTAATCCACTTTTTAGACAATTCTTCTTTGCTTGATCTATATTGATATCAACTATGGTATCTATTTGGATTTTATCTAAATGATTATATTGTGCCAAAAACATACTCACAAATTTACCACACCCAATAAAACAAATTTTTATTGAGTTTTTTCGATTTTCTAATTTTGTGTGTAAAAACATAAAAAATTTTAAGGTTTCAATGCTTTATTAAGATACATTTTATTAAGTTTACAATCTCTATATCCTTTTTTAACAACATTTAAATACCTTTCTGTTGGAAACTTAAATGGTGATTTTTTAACCATTGTATAAGTCATTACTTTTTTTCCATAATAATAAAAATAATATTTTTTATAAAGTATAGGAAAGTCCTCATATACGTCTAATTTTTTTTCATCACTTTTTGAAATTTCAAAAAGAGCTCCAGGTACAATTGAGTTTTTTTTAATTTCGATATCAGCAGCTCTGTATTTGCTTCTAAAAGTTAGTCTGAAGTCTTTTAAATTAATTTTTTTTAAAAAAATACTATCCTTACATCTTCGTTTCATCTGGAAGTGATGTAGATTACTACCATAAGCAAAATAAAGCATTACCTCTCTACTACTTCAATTTTTTTTGCATTAACAAATTTTAAAATTTGCGAATTGCATAAATCTATTTTCGATTGATCCTCAGATCTAATTACAATTGAAACACCTAATTTTCCTGCATGGAAAAAAGGATAACTACCTATCTCAACATCTTGATTATCATTTTGTACTTTAGTTAATGAGTTTGCTATTTCACTTTCAACTGTTCTTAAACTTATTGTATGACTTTTAATTGGTTCTCCACCAACTATAGTATTCGTCAAACCACCTAACATCGATTTTAAAATAGATGGTACACCTGGCAAACAAAATACATTCTCAATATTAAATCCAGGAGCACCACTTGTTGGGTTTAAAATTAAATTTGCGTTTTCAGGCATCCAACACATTTTTTGTCGCCCTTCATTAAATTCGCCTGGTTTGTAGTATGCTTCTAAAATTTTAAATGCTTCTTTGTGTATTTCGTATTTTATTCCAAAGGTTTTTGAAACAGATTGAGCAGTGATATCATCATGCGTAGGGCCTATACCTCCAGTTGTAAAAACATAATCATAAGTTGTTTTTAAGAAAGATAATGTATCTACAATTGTTTTTTCAATATCTGGTATTACTCTAACCTCCTCTACTTTTACACCAATTGAATTGAGCCAAACTGCTATTGTTGACGTATTGGTATCTTGTGTTCTGCCTGACAATATTTCGTTACCGATTATTAGTATAGCGGCATTAACTTTTGTTTTTTTGCTCATATTATATGTATAATTTAGAGATGGAATTTACCAAGTCTTTAGTAAAAGGCAAATTAATCAGACGATATAAAAGATTTTTTACTGATGTAAAGTTGCAAAAAGAAACTGTGACAGCACATTGTCCAAATACAGGATCTATGAAAGGATTATTAGAAGAAGGTAATGATGTTTATTTACTTCCAAATAATGATCCTAAAAAGAAGCTTAAGTATGGACTTGAAATTATAAGGTCACGGAAAAATTTAGTTGGTGTAAATACCCACATGGCAAACAAAATTGCTAAACATGGTCTAGAAAATAACCTGATAAATGAACTTAAAAATATAGATTTAATAAAGCCAGAGGTATTTTTTAATAAGGAAACGCGTTTTGACTTTTTACTTGAGAAAGGTGACCAAAAAAGCTTTGTTGAAGTTAAAAATGTGACTTTATTCAGGAATATGGACACATCAGAATTTCCAGATGCTGTCACATCACGCGGATCAAAACATTTATTAACCCTTATTGATGCCATAAAAAAAGGCTATAAAACATATCTATTATTTTTAGTTCAAATTCAAAATATGAAATATTTTAAAATAGCTAAAGATATAGATGAACAGTATTACAAAAACTACATTTTAGCTAAAAAAGCTGGAGTAAATTTTTTAGCTTACAGCTGTGATATTAGTTCAAAAAAAATTTTTATAGATAAAAAACTTAAAATAATTGATGAATAATTATAAAGAAAAATTTGAAAAAATGAAAATTGCTGGGAACCTTGCAGCGAGAACTTTAGATATGTTAACTGAAAATATAAAAGAAGGAATTTCTACAGACTACATTGACAAATTAGGTTATGAATACATAAAAGATAATGGTGGTCATTCTGCACCACTTTACTATCGAGGGTTTACAAAATCTTTATGTACCTCTTTAAATCATGTTGTTTGTCATGGAATACCTTCAGATAGAATTTTACAAGAAGGCGATGCAGTAAATGTAGATGTAACTGCAATAGTCGATGAACATTACGGTGATACGAGTAGAATGTTTTGCATTGGTAAAACACCAGTAAAGTTAAATAATCTTATAGATACAACATATGAGTCAATGATGAGAGCTATTAAAATATTAAAACCGGGAATTAAGTTAGGAGATATTGGATATACAATTCAATCATTTGTTGAGGAGAAAGGTTTTTCTGTAGTGAGAGATTTTTGTGGTCATGGAATTAGCACAACATTTCATGAATCTCCAAATATATTACATTACGGAAGTAAAAATACAGGTATGGAACTTAGGCCTGGAATGACATTTACTATTGAGCCTATGATCAACTCAGGAAAATATGATGTAAAGATGTTAAATGATGGTTGGACAGCTGTTACAAAAGATAAATCTTTATCTGCACAATTTGAACATACGTTAGGAATTACTGAAAATGGTTATGAAATCTTTACAGAATCTGCTAAAGGTTATTCAAAGCCTCCATACTTATAATTAATGATTAAAAGATACTCGCGTAAACAATTAACTGACATTTGGTCAGAGGAAAATAAATATAAAATTTGGCTAGATGTTGAAATTGCTGCAGCAGAAGCGATGGAAAAACTTGGCCAAATTCCAAGAGGAGTTGCTTCAACTGTAAAAAAAAAAGCTAAAATTAATGTTTCAAGAATTCATAAAATAGAGTCTGAAGTTAAACATGATGTAATAGCATTTTTAACATCTGTTACAGAAAAAGCTGGAATTAAAGCTAGATATCTTCACCTGGGAATGACATCTTCTGATGTGTTAGATACATCTTTCAATATTCAACTAGTTCAATCAGGAAAAATTATTCTAAATGATGTTGATCAAATTTTAAAAGTTTTAAAAAGACAGGCTAAAAAATATAAATTAACTCCTTGCATGGGTCGAAGCCATGGAATTCACGCTGAGCCAGTAACCTTTGGGTTAAAATTGGCCTCTTTTTATGAGGAGTTTAAAAGAAATAGAAAAAGATTAAAGGATGCAATTGATGAAGTATCAACTTGTGCAATTTCTGGAGCTGTTGGGACATTTGCAAATGTTGATCCAAAAGTTGAAAAGCATGTAGCAAAAAAACTAGGTTTAAAAGTAGAGCCAATTTCATCTCAAGTAATACCAAGGGATAGACATGCATTCTATTTTTCAGTACTAGGAATTATTGCTGGTTCAATAGAAAGAGTTGCAATTGAAATTAGACACCTTCAGCGAACAGAAGTTTATGAATTGCAGGAATATTTTTCTAAAAATCAAAAAGGTTCATCAGCTATGCCTCACAAAAAAAATCCTATTTTAAGTGAAAACTTAACTGGACTTGCAAGGATGGTAAGAAGTGCAGTGATGCCAGCTTTAGAAAATATTGCTCTTTGGCATGAAAGAGACATTTCTCATTCAAGTGTAGAGAGAAATATTGGTCCAGATGCTAATATCACAACAGATTTTGCTTTAGCAAGACTTACAAACATTTTAGATAATATGATTGTATATCCAAAAAGAATGCTAGAAAATTTAAACATAACTAGAGGATTAATTTTTTCTCAAGAAGTTATGTTAGAACTAACAAAATCTGGGCTGAGCAGAGAGAAATCCTATAAAATGGTGCAAAACTATGCAAAAAGATGTTTTGCGGAAAATTTAAATTTATATGATGTTCTTTTAGAGGATAAATTGATTATGAATAAAATTTCACAAAGAAAACTAAAAACTATTTTTAATTATTCTAAGCATTTTAAAAATGTAAATTTAATCTTTAGAAGAGTTTTTAAATAATGAAAAAAGGAAAAAAAATATATGAAGGAAAGGCTAAAATTATTTATTCTACAAGTGATAAAGATTTAGTAATTCAATACTTTAAAGACGATGCTACAGCTTTTAATAATCAAAAAAAATCTACTATTGAGGGAAAAGGAGTTTTAAATAATAGAATTTCTGAACACATACTTTCAAAACTCTCACAAATTGGTATCAAAAATCACTTAGTTAAGAGACTAAATATGCGGGAACAAGTAGTTAAACTTGTTGAGATTATACCAATCGAATTTATTGTGAGAAATGTTGCAACAGGATCATTAACAAAAAGACTTGGAATTGAAGATGGCACTATATTAAAGGAGCCTTTAATTGAATATTGTTTAAAAGATGACAAGCTTGGCGATCCATTAATTGCTGAGGAACATATTCTTGCGTTTGATTGGGCATCTAAAACAGAAATAGAAAAAGTTAAAAAAATGATTTTAAGAATTAATGATTTTATGATTGGCATGTTTGGAGGTGTTGGAATTAAACTAATAGACTTCAAATTAGAATTTGGAAGACTAACTTCCAATGGAAAGAAAGAAGTAATTTTAGCTGATGAAATTAGTCCAGATACTTGTAGATTATGGGATAGTGTCACAGATAAAAAATTAGACAAAGACAGGTTCAGAAAGGATCTCGGAGACTTAATCCCGGCTTATACAGAAGTTGCTAAAAGACTTGGTATCCTTCACGAACAATCCAACTTAAGTGTAGTTAATGTAACAAAACTATCCTCAGTTAAAAGAAAACGTAAATGAAAATATCAGTAATTATTACATTAAAAAAAGATGTGTTGGATCCTCAGGGTAAAGTTATTCATCAAGCTCTTGATGGAATGGGCTTTAATGATGTTAATGAAGTAAGACAAGGTAAATATTTCGAAATCGATACTAAAGAAACTAATCCTAAAAAAGCGAAAGATAAAGTTGAAGAAATGTGCAAAAAACTTTTAGCTAATCTTGTAATTGAAAATTACAAAATTATCGATGCACAATAATTAATGAAATCAGCAGTCATCACATTTCCAGGATCTAATTGTGATAGAGATATGGATGTTGCTTTAAAAAAATTTGGCTTCAGTAATAAGATGGTTTGGCATCAAGATGTCGAATTACCTAAAACTGATTTGGTAGTTTTGCCTGGTGGTTTTTCTTATGGAGATTATCTTAGATGTGGAAGTATGGCCTCTAAATCAAAAATTATGCAATCAGTTATCAATTTTGCAAATTCTGGTGGAATGGTAATGGGTATTTGTAATGGTTTTCAAATTTTAGTTGAAACAGGATTGGTACCTGGAGTTTTGTTGAGAAATAAATACTTAGAGTTTATTTGTAAAAACGTTTTTGTTAAAATTAGTAACAAAAATAATTCTTATTTTAAAAATATTAATAAGAACATATTAGAACTTCATATTGCTCATAATGAGGGTAATTACTTTTGTACAAAAGATCAATTAAAGGAGATTGAGGATAACTCTCAAATTGCAATAAATTACTGCGACCCAGAAGGTAAAATTGAAGAACCATTTAATCCGAATGGATCGATAAAAAATATTGCCGGAATTTTTAACAAAGAGAAAAATGTCTTGGGTATGATGCCTCATCCTGAAAGAATGATTGACCCTTCTCTATCAGGTGACGATGGATCTATTTTTTTTAAAAACCTAATTAATAATTTAAAATGATTATAAACGAAAAAATAGCTATCGATCATGGATTGAAAAAAGAAGAATATCAAAAAATCTGTGAACTTTTAAAAAGAACTCCCAACATTACTGAACTTGGAATTTTTTCAGCAATGTGGAATGAACATTGTTCCTACAAATCTTCAAGACTTCATTTAAAAAAATTACCAACAAAAGGTAAACAAGTCATTCAAGGACCTGGCGAAAATGCTGGTGTAATAGATATAGGAGATAATGATGCAATAGTCTTTAAAATTGAAAGCCACAACCACCCCTCTTTCATTGAACCTTATCAAGGTGCTGCTACCGGTGTTGGTGGAATAATGCGAGATGTGTTTACAATGGGTGCAAGACCGATAGCTAATTTAAATTCAATACACTTTGGATCAACGCAACATAAAAAAACAAAAAATCTATTAAGAGGTGTTGTTCATGGAATAGGAGGTTATGGAAACTGCATGGGTGTTCCAACCATTGCAGGACAAACCAGTTTTGACAGCTCATATAACGGAAATATTTTAGTTAACGCAATGACTTTAGGGTTGGTCAAAAAAGATAAGATTTTTTACTCAAAAGCAGCAGGTTTAAACAAACCCGTAATATATGTGGGATCTAAAACAGGTCGTGATGGTATCCACGGAGCAAGCATGGCTTCAGCTAGTTTTGATGACAAAATTGAGGAAAAAAAACCAACAGTACAAGTTGGTGATCCATTTACAGAAAAACTTTTACTTGAGGCATGTTTAGAATTAATGAGTGGAGATTCAATCATTGCCATCCAAGATATGGGAGCAGCCGGTCTTACTTCATCAAGTATTGAAATGGCTTCAAAAGGAAATCTTGGAATAGAAATTAATTTAAACAAAGTTCCATGTAGAGAAACTAAAATGACACCTTACGAAATTATGCTTTCTGAGAGTCAAGAAAGAATGTTGATTGTTTTAGAAAATGGAAAAGAAGAAATGGCCAAAAAGATATTTGATAAGTGGAACTTAGATTTTGCTGTCATTGGAAAAACAACAAAATCTAAAAAAATTGAACTATATTTTGATAATAAGAGAGTTGCCGACATACCTGTAAATACCCTTGTTGAAAATTCACCGATGTATGATCGTAAATGGAAAAAAGCAAAACTTCCGAAAAAAAACAAAATAAAAAAAGAAGATATAAATAATTTAAAAATAATAGATGTCCTAAAAAAAATTTTAGCTAATCCAAATATTTGTAGCAAGGAATGGATTTGGAGTCAGTATGATCACACTGTGATGGGAGATACTATTCAAAAACCTGGAGGAGACTCTGGTGTGGTAAGAGTTCATGGGACCAATAAAGCAGTTGCTGCTTCGGTAGACTCGTCAGCAGTTTATTGTTGGGCTCATCCTTTAACTGGAGGAAAACAAGTGGTGTGTGAAAGTTTTAGAAATTTAATTTCTGTTGGAGCAAAACCAATTGCTATTACTAATTGTCTAAATTTTGGTAGTCCTGAAAATGAGGAAAACATGGGAGAATTTGTTGAATGTGTTCAAGGAATTGGAGAAGCAAGTTCTTATTTGAAATTTCCTATCGTGTCTGGAAATGTTTCTTTTTACAATCAAACAAAAGATCAAGGCATCAAACCCACTCCATCTATAGGTGGAGTTGGACTTATAAAAGATTATTCAAAAATGATTACTATGGATTTTAAAGAAGTTAATAATATTGTTCTAGTTATAGGTAAAACAGAGGGACACATTGATCAAAGTTTATTTGCAAGGGTTATATTGGATGAAAAAAATGGTCCCCCACCAGAAATAAATTTATTTAACGAAAAAAATAATGGCGAAACATTATTGAAGTTAATTGATAGTAATTTAATTAAAAGTGCACATGATGTTTCTCTAGGTGGAATAATTACTGCAGTATCAAAAATGTGTATTAAGAGTAATAAAGGTATAAACCTTAAAAAACCAAAATATTTAATTAACGAAATAGAATACTTTTTTGCAGAAGATCAGGGAAGATACATCATTGAAATTTCTAAAAAAGACCAAAAAAAAGTAATTGATATATTGGATAAAAACGCTGTTCATTATGATGAACTAGGAACAATTAATGAAAATATGCTATTTTTAAGTCAAAAGTCAAAAGTTACAATTGACGAATTAAAAAGTTCAAATACAAATTGGTTAATTAAATATATGAGCAAATAATGGCGATGGATTTAAAAGAAATTGAAGCAATGATAAAAGAAAGTTTACCAGATGCAATAGTTGAGATTCAAGATTTAGCAGGTGATGGAAATCACTATTCTGCTACTGTTACTTCTTCAAAGTTTTCTGGAAAAAGTAAGATAGAACAACATAAAATGGTTTATAATTCATTAAAAGGAAGAATGGGAAATGAATTACATGCTTTAGGAATCAAAACAAAGGAAAATTAAAATGGACCAACAAACAAATGATCTAATTAAAAATGAAATTGAAAATAACGAAGTTTGCTTATTTATGAAAGGTACACCAGATGCTCCACAATGTGGTTTCTCAATGGCAACATCTAACATTTTAAAAGTGCTAGAAGTTAATTTCAAAGGTATAAATGTTTTAGAGGATCAAAAACTTAGAGAAGGTATCAAAGTTTTTAGTGATTGGCCTACAATCCCTCAACTATATGTTAAAAATGAATTTATTGGTGGATGTGACATCATAAAGGAGATGTTTGAGAGTGGTGAACTTGCTAAACTGCTTGAAAGTAAAAATATTAATTTTAAAGCTAAAAACTAATTATCTTGAATAATATTCAATAACTAGGTTAGGTTCCATTACAATTGGATAAGGAACCTCATCGAATTTTGGAGTTCTTACAAATTTAAGTTTTTTATTTTTTTCATCCATCTGAATATACTCTGGAGTTTCTCTTTCCTTATTTGCTAAGGCAATATCAATAATAGCTAATTGTTTAGACTTGTCTCTTATTTCAATTGAATCTTCCTCTTTTAATAAATAACTTCCAACATTAACTTTTTTACCGTTAACTTTGACATGTCCATGGTTAATTAATTGTCTAGCTGAAAAAATTGTTGTTGCAAATTTTGCTCTGTAAATGACTGCGTCCAATCTTCTTTCAAGCAAACCTATTAAATTTTCCCCAGTATCACCTTTAAGCATTACAGCTTTCTTATAAATATTTCTAAACTGTCTTTCATTGATATTTCCATAATAAGCTTTTAATTTTTGCTTAGCTTGTAACTGAATTCCATAATCTGAAGGTTTAGATGATCTAGTTTGACCGTGTTGTCCTGGACCATATGCCCTGGTATTAAATGGACTTTTTGGTCTTCCCCAAAGGTTGACCTTTAATCTTCTGTCTACTTTATGTTTAGAGTTTAATCTTTTTGTCATATAGTTGATGGGTTTATAAACCTACTCATTGTTTTGTCAATCGACGATTTATCTAATATTAAAACCCTTATAAAATATAATTTTATCTAACTGGAATTGTAAAATTAGGAGTATAGGTTCTATGTTTGTCTGTGATGGAGTCAGTTATACCTAAATCAAAAAAAACAACACTTCCCGCAAGCTTGGCACCTTCGGTCTCACTAGGAATGCTTCCAAACGCAGTTTTGCCTTCAGCTGTCTTACAGTCAAATTTCAAAGCATCATCTGAACGTCTAACTCTGTGTGTTCCAGGAACTTCAACTTGATATTGAGCTCTTTTATTTGAAAGTTTACAGCTTCCAGAACTTCCGTCACTAAAAGAAAGTGTTATGGGAACCTCTGCATCATTTACTATAGTTGCACATGATGTCAAAAACAGTAGAATTAGAACTGATTATCCTATTTTAATCATATAAATAACCTGTAAAGGATTTAGTAGCTTAATTCAATAAAAAATAATTTTTTTATTTATTTATTTTTTTTTTACTCAAACTTGCAAATACGCTTGATAAAATGCGAGTTTCCTTTGAAGATAATTCCATCCTATAAAAAATATTCCTTAAGTTCTGAAGCATTATTGGTTTCTTTTCTTTAGGTTTGAAGAACCCTATATCTTCTAAATTTTTAATACATAAGTTAGTCATTGATAATATGTCTTTTTTTGAAGCTAATTTTACTTTTTTAGATTTTTTAAAACTAGGAACTTTTGAATTAATAACGCTATGTAAAACTTGAGCAATTATAATTAAACTGTGAGACAAGTTCAGAGATTTAAAATCTGGGTTAGTTGGTATCTGAAGGGTATAATTTGCATAACTTATCTCGTTATTTGAAAGTCCTGAAGCTTCAGATCCAAATAAGAAAGCCACTTTTTTTTTATAATCAATCTTTTTTAAATCTTGTAACTGAATATGTTTAATATTTTTATTTCTAAACCTAGCTGAAGTAGCAATTACTACATCAATATTTTTTAATGCGGACTCTAGGTTGTCAAAATTTTTACTCTTACTGATAATATTTTTTGCACCTACAGATGTAGCTAAAATTTTATCATTTGGATATATGGGTTTAGGATCTACTACAATCATTTTTTGAAAATTAAAATTTTTCATCGCTCTTGCGCATGCACCAATGTTTTCTGATAATTGTGGTTTATGCAAAATAAATGAAATGTTATTGTTTGACATAATTAGTCTATGCCATGACTTCTATCATAATTTGAAATTTCAGATGTATCTAAATCTCTTAAAAATTTTTCATCTGTTTGCCATATACTCACTTTCAATGGATAACATTTTGCAACATCAGAGGAATGTTCAGATGCACAATCTCCACCAGGACAAGCTGATAGAGCTCCCAATAAATCAGTTTCTGCAAAAAATTCTAAATAATCACCAGGTCTTACAGGGCTTGCCTTCATAAAATATTGTTTAGTGTCATTGGTAAATCCAGTTAACATAAAAACATTTAAAACATCATGAACAATTTTTTCAGCTTCATCAATTTTAAGTTTTTTTTCTTTTACTAATGCTCTAGTTAAGTTTGAATGACAGCAATAATGATAGTCGTTACCTGTTAAAAGTTTTGAAGTATAAGGATCGCACCTAGTTCCAATTACATCATGTACTGATCCACCATCATTATCATAATCATACCAATCTAATGTATCCCATGTAATAGTTGCTAAGGATCTTAGATAAGGAAAACTACTAAACATTTTATCTCCTACTGAAAGATGTGTTCCATAAAGTGCTCTAGTTTTACCAGAATAAAATTTTTCATTTAAGTTATATAAATTAAAAATATTTAAGTCTCCTACTTGAGGTCCTTCGACACTTTCTATTCTAAAAAATTCTCCCCTTTTAACTCTAAATGTCTTGGCGTCTCTTGGAGGAATTATTATTTCATTTTTTTTGTTCAAATTTTTTCTAGCTAAATGTAATATATTTAAGTTTTTTTCCTCTATATTATTATTTGGATAGCAAACAACTGGTTTGGCTCCAATTCTCTCATTTATATCTGAGGGTTTGGTAGAAAACTTTTTAATCTTCATGCTTAAAGACTAGCAGGAGCTTTATCTTTATATAATTTATAATCTAAACTATCGATAAGTGCTTTAAAGGATGCATCAATAATATTTGGTGAGACTCCTATTGTAAACCAATTTAATCCTTTGGAGTCTGTGCTTTCAATGCTAACTCTTGTTACTGCTTCAGTCCCTGTATTTAAGATTCTTACCTTGTAGTCAACTAATCTTAAATCTTTTAAATATTCAGAATACTTATCAAGTTTATTAACATTTTTTCTAATTGCGTTATCTAGAGCATTAACAGGTCCATTGCCATCTCCCTCACATAAAATTTTTTGGCCATCCACTTCTAATTTAGCCTTTGCATGAGAAATAATTTCTCCTGATTTATCTTTTTTAACAGATACATCATATTCATTAATTAAAATATATCTTGGTATGTCACCCATCAATCTTCTTGCAAGTAATTCAAAAGAAGCATCTGCACCATCGTAACTATATCCTATAAATTCTCTATCTTTTACCTCTTCAAGAAGTTTTTTAATTTTAGGATCATTTTTCTCTACTTTTATACCTATTGAATTTAATCTAGACATAATATTTGACTGCCCTGATTGATCAGATACAACAATATTTCTCGAATTTCCAACTTCCTCTGGATTTATGTGTTCATAAGTTTTTGGATCTTTTTGAACAGCAGAAACATGCATTCCTCCTTTATGAGAAAAAGCAGATGCACCAACATAAGGTAAATGTTTATTAGGTTTTCTATTGAGTAATTCATCTAACAACCTTGAGCATTGTGTTAAATTTTTCAAATTTTCTTGTTTAATATTAAGTTTATAATTTTCGTAAAAATCTTTTTTTAAAAAAAAAGTTGGGATCAGAGATGTTAAGTTTGCATTACCACATCTTTCCCCTAATCCATTTATAGTTCCTTGAACTTGTCTCACACCAGCTTGAACTGCGGTTAAACTATTTGCAACAGCATTTTCTGTATCATTATGAGCATGAATTCCTAAATTTTTTCCTGGTATATGTTTAGCAACTTCCAAAATAATTTTTTCAATCTCATGAGGAAGTGTTCCTCCATTTGTATCACACAAAACAATCCATCTTGCTCCATTGTCATAAGCAGATTTTAAGCAAGCAAGTGCATATTCAGAATTTGCTTTATATCCATCAAAAAAATGTTCAGCATCAAACATAAATTCTTTGCCTGACTTAACGATATGTTTTGCACTGTCACTAATATTGGTAAGATTTTCCTGATTTGATATACCAAGGGCTACGTCAACTTGGAAATCCCAAGATTTTCCAAACAAGCAAATTGATGAACTTTTCGAATTAATTAATGAGGATAACATTGGGTCATTTTCAGCGCTATGCTCTGATTTTTTTGTCATGCCAAAAGCAGTTAAATTAGCTGATTTAAAATTGTGATCTTTGTTAAAAAATTCTGTATCAGTTGGGTTTGCACCAGGCCAACCTCCTTCAATATAATCAACACCAAGCTCATCTAAAGCAGAAGAAATTTTCTCTTTATCATCAATTGAAAAATCAACACCTTGGGTTTGTGCTCCATCACGAAGAGTGGTATCAAATATATATAGCTGATCTTTACTCATTTAAATTTCCACGTCGTTTTATCATCTTTATCTTCTATTAAAACACCTTTGTCTAAAAGCTCATCTCTTAATTTATCAGCTTCTTCATAGTTTTTATCTTTTCTAGCTTTATTTCTTTGCTCAATTTTATCTAAAATTTCGGCTTCATTTATTGAAAGTTTATTTTTTTTAAACTCTAACCATTCTATTTCGGTTTCATTCAATAAACCTATAAAATTACATGCAGATATAAATAATGCTTTGTCGGTGGAATTACCTTTTTGTCCTTTCTCATACAGTTTATGAAGGTTAGCAATGTAACCTGGTGTATTTAAATCGTCGTAAAGTGGTTTTAGAATTTCATCATCAACTTCTACCTTGTGATAATCAGACGAGTAAACATTATACCATTTACTAATTGTATTTTGACAATCATTTAAAAGTTTATCGTTCCAATCTAATGGTTGTTTGTAATGTGCACTCATTAAAGCTAATCTTAATACTTGACCACTTACCTTGTTCCTAAAATCCTTTATTTTTAAAATATTTCCTTGAGATTTTGCCATTTTTTCATTCGACATTGTTATGAATGCATTATGCAACCAGAAATTTGCAAAAACTTTTGTATCATTTGCACATCTTGATTGAGCAATTTCATTTTCATGGTGTGGGAACAATAAGTCTATACCACCTCCATGAATATCAAACTCATTTCCAAGAAGCTTTTTTGACATAGCGGAACATTCTAAATGCCAACCAGGTCTTCCTTTGCCCCAAGGGGACTCCCAAGAAGGCTCATCATCTTTAGACGGTTTCCATAGAACAAAATCTTGTGAATTTTTTTTGTTATCACTTACTTCAACCCTTGAACCAGCAATTAATTCATCAAGATTTTTATTTGAAAGTTTTCCATAATCTTTAAATTTATTTACTTCAAAATACACATGCTGATTTTCCTCATAAGCAAATCCTTTTTTTGTTAAATCAGAAATCATTTCAATCATTATATCAATATGTTCTGTTGCTTTGGGTTGATGTGTGGGAATATCACAATTTAAATAATTACAATCTTTATCAAAACTCTTAATAACTGTATTGGTTAAATCAGAAATTGAAATATTTTTTTCCTTTGATGAATTAATAATTTTATCATCAACATCAGTTATATTTCTAACATAAGTAACTTTAGGATATTTTTTTTTAAAAATTTTAAAAAGAATATCAAAAACAACAATAGGTCTTGCATTGCCAATATGAGGATCGTCGTATACAGTCGGGCCACAAACATACATCCTAATATTTTTTTCATCTATAGGAACAAATTTTTCTTTTTTGTTACTCAGATTATTAGTTAAAAAAATATCATTACTCATGATTTTAGGAATATACTTAAAAAATAGATTTGTGAATCTATTTGATTAATTTGGAATTATGCATACTGGAATTGGCTCCATTTTATGCATATTTTGTTTTCTAATAGTTTCGTATTTAGATCGATTCGGGGAATTAGGATTGACCATAGCCTCTTCTAATTCTTTATATTTTAATC
Organism: uncultured Pelagibacteraceae bacterium; assembly: GCA_902617825.1. Taxonomy (GTDB): domain Bacteria; phylum Pseudomonadota; class Alphaproteobacteria; order Pelagibacterales; family Pelagibacteraceae; genus Pelagibacter. The sequence goes on from CACMYE010000008.1 coordinate 16,285, forward strand.
CTAGTTGGCCTTCATCTGTTCTTCCATCATCCCACAAACCATCAGTTGGTGCAGCCTCAATGATTTCTTTTAGAATTCCAAGTTCTTTTCCTAGTTCCCAAATTTGAGTTTTATTACAGTCAGCTATTGGTGATATATCAACTCCACCATCACCATATTTTGTATAAAATCCAACTCCAAAATCCTCGACTTTATTTCCCGTTCCTACAACAATGCCTTTATTTGCTGCAGCTACCTGGTAAAGAGTTGTCATTCTTAATCTTGCTCTTGAATTTGCCATCCCATGTTCGTTATCAAATTTAGATAAGCTGGAGCTAAAAGCTAGAAATAGTTCATCTAAATTAACTGTATGTCCTTCAACATTTTTAAAATTTTTTACCAACCATTCTTGATGTTTTAAACTTAAATCATGCTGATGCGATTTTTGCTTAATCGGCATTGACAAAACTATTGTCCTTAAACCTGTCATAGCACTTAAAGTACTTGATACTGAGGAGTCTATTCCCCCGGAAATACCTATGATCAAAGACTCCGCCTTAGATGGCATATTATTTACGTAATCTTTAATCCAATTAGAAATAAACTTAACTTTTTCAGAACTATGCATATTATCTAAATATTAATTTTTAAAGATTTTGCAATGTTTTAAGATGCCGCTCTATTTACATTTTTTGAATAAGAGCTATTCTTTTTAATCTCATCTGATATCAAAAAAGCTAATTCCAAAGCCTGATTTGAATTCAATCTTGGGTCGCAATGAGTATGATATCTTGAAGATAAATCTTGCTCAGATATTTTTTGAGCACCTCCTATACATTCTGTCACATTTTGACCAGTAAGTTCAATATGAAGGCCTCCTGCATAACTTCCTTCACTTTGATGACAAGCAAAAACATCTTTAACTTCTTTTAAAACTCTATTGAAAGGTCTTGTTTTAAAACCAGTAACTGCTTGTATGGTGTTCCCGTGACATGGATCACACGACCAGATTACATTTAGTCCTTCTTTTTTAATTGCTCGAATAAGTTTTGGTAAATGTTTTGAAACGTTATCTGCACCAAATCTTGAAATTAATGTAATCTTACCTTTCTCATTTTTTGGATTAATTCTATTACATAGATTTATTAGATCATCAGCTTTTAAAGTTGGTCCACATTTAATTCCGATTGGATTTTCTATACCTCTACAAAATTCAACATGTCCACCATCCAATTGTCTGGTTCTATCTCCAATCCAAACAAAATGAGCTGAGGTATCATGATTTTCACCAGTCAGAGAATCTGTTCTTGTCATAGACTCTTCAAAGGGTAATAATAAGGCCTCATGTGATGTCCAAAAATTAACCGTATACAATCTGTTGTTAAAATCTGATGTAATTCCACACGCTCTCATGAAAGCTATAGCATCAGCAATTTTATCTTCAAGTTCTTTAAATTTTTTAGCTTGTGGACTTTTTTTAATATAATCTAAGTTCCATAAATGTACTTTATTTAAATCTGCAAAACCCCCTTTTGAAAAAGCTCTTATAAGATTAAGCGTTGCAGCTGATTGGGAATAAGCTTTAAATAATCTTTTTGGATCAGGAGTTCTTGATTTATCAGTAAATTCCATTCCATTAATATTGTCTCCTAAATAACTAGGGAGCTCAACACCATTTTTTATTTCAACTGGTGAACTTCTCGGTTTTGAAAATTGACCAGCTATTCTTCCAAGTTTCACAACAGGTAAGGAAGCTGAATATGTTAAAACTAATGACATTTGCAACAGTAGTTTAAATGTGTCTCTTATATTATCCGGATTGAATTCAGCAAAACTTTCAGCGCAATCTCCACCTTGAAGAAGAAAGGCTTTTCCATCAACAACATCAGCAAGCTGATCTTTTAAATGTCTTGTCTCTCCTGCAAAAACTAGTGGTGGAAACGTTCCAATTTTTTCCAGAACTGTATCCAATTCTTTTTTATCTGGATAGTCTGGAATATGTTTTACTGGATATTTTCTCCAACTATTTTTTTTCCAATTTTTCATATTCAACCTGGAAGTGTTTTAACAGAGTTTATACTTTATTCAACAGTGACAGATTTAGCCAAATTTCTCGGCTTATCGATGTCATAACCTTTTTTAAGAGCTGAATAGTAAGCCAGTTTTTGAAGAGGAATAGTTAAAAGAAAGGGCAATAAGTCATCATTAGTATTTTCAACTTCAATAGTTTCCCAAATATTTTCAGAAGCAATCTCATCTTTACTCTTATTGGTTATTAATAAAACTTTTGCTCCTCTTGCTATTACTTCCTGCATATTTGAAATAGTTTTTTTATAATAGCTATCTCTTGGAGCTAAAACTACCACTGGCATTCCATCCTCTATCAAAGCCAATGGACCATGTTTCATTTCTCCTGCTGGATAACCCTCAGCATGGACGTAAGATAATTCTTTTAATTTTAAAGCACCCTCAAGTGCTATGGGGTATGAAAAACCTCTTCCTAAAAACATTGAACCTTTTGCCTCATTAAAAGTAGAAGATATTGCCTGTATATCATTATCTAATAATAAAGATTTTTCAATTAAACTTGGTAATTTCTGTAAGTCTTTAATCTTTTCTTTATAATTTTCTTTATTAATTTCATTTCTCAAAGATCCAAGTTTCAAACCTAAAATATATAAAATTAGTATTTGACCTAAAAAAGCTTTTGTAGATGCAACGCCAATTTCTGGCCCACAATGAATTGGTAATACAAAATTAGCATCTCTTGCAATTGAACTTTCAATTACATTTACTACAGCACAAGTTTTCATATTATTTTTGTTACACAGGTCTAGTGCTGCGTAAGTATCTGCTGTTTCTCCAGATTGTGAGACGAAAATATATAGAGTGTCTTTTTTAAATCTATTTTTTCGATACCTAAATTCTGATGCAATATCTATAGAAACATCAAGTTGGGTTATTTCTTCAAACCAATATTTAGCCATTAGACATGAATGATATGCTGTTCCACAACCTATTAAGGTAACTGAATTAATTTCACTTGTTTTCCAAGGAAAATTATAAATGTTTATCTCTGAATTTGTTTTATCTATATATTCTTTAATACCAGTCTTAATGGTAGTTGGTTGTTCTTCAATTTCCTTAGCCATAAAATGCTTAAAATCACCCTTTTCATAACTAGCTTCGTCAGATGAAAGTTCTAAGATTTTTTTATTTATTTTTTTTCCATCTTCGTTAAAAAAAAGAACTTGATCCTTTTTAATTATACAAAATTCACCATCATCAAGATAAGTAATTTTATTAGTCATTGCCTTTAGCGCATAAGAGTCTGAACCTAAATAATTTTCATTTGGTCCATACCCAACGGCTAAAGGTGAGCCTCTTCTAGCTCCTACTATTAAGTCAGGAATATCCTTAAAAACAATTCCTAACGCAAAACTACCGTGAAGTTGTTTTAATGTTTTGGTTATAGCTTCTTCTAATTCGTCAGTTTTCAAATTTTCAGTAATTAAATGCACTATTACCTCAGTGTCTGTTTGAGATTTAAATATATGGCTTTTAGTTGTTAAAAATTTTTTTAATATTGTTGAATTTTCGATAATTCCATTATGAACAACAGACACATTGTGAGATGAGTGTGGATGAGCATTAATACTGTTTGGTACCCCGTGAGTAGCCCATCTAACATGACCAATTCCAATATTTCCTTTTAAATTTTTTAAATCAAAATTTTGTTCTAAGGTGTCTACTCTACCTTCAGACTTGACTTCTTTTATTTCACCCTCAAAAAGAGTTGCAATTCCAGCGGAGTCATAACCTCTATATTCAAGCTTTTTTAAAGAATTAATGATACTTACAGATACTGATTTGTTACTTGAAATTCCTATTATACCGCACATAATTTATTTTTTTCTCTTATAATTTTTGATTTCTGTTTGTAAAGATCTTGTTAAAGCCAATGATTTTTTAGATACATTTTTTGTTATAACTGAACCTGCTCCCACAATACTTTCATTCTCAATTGTAACTGGTGCAACTAATGAAGAATTAGACCCTATAAATACTTTATCTTTAATTTTTGTTATGCTTTTTTTTACGCCATCATAATTACAAGTTATTGTACCAGCTCCAACATTTACAGCTTTACCAATTTCAGTATCACCTATATAAGATAAGTGGTTTACCTTTGATTTTCTACCGACAATACTTTTTTTAACTTCAACAAAATTCCCAATTTTAGAACCTTCTTTTAGAATTGTTCCAGGTCTTATTCGTGCATAAGGACCAATCTCAACTTTGTTTTCAATTTTACAAGCCTCTAAATGAGAAAAAGATTTAATTATAGCATTGTTTCCAATTTTTACTTTTGGGCCAAAAACAACATAAGGTTCAATGGAAACATTTTTTCCAATTTTTGTATCTTTAGAAAAGAATATTGTCTCAGGTCCTAACATTTTAACACCGGCTTTCAAAAATTTATTTCTTAACTTAATTTGAATTTTTTGTGAATTTAAAGGTTTCATTTAATTTGGGTTTACATTAAGTATATAACTTAATTAATTCACAAATTATTTCTTTAAAATACTTTTATAATGAAACAGAAATTCACTATTTTATTTGATTTAGACGGTACACTTGTTGATACTGCGCCAGATTTAATGCATGCTCATAATCATGTCATGAAAAAATTTGGTTATCCAACTAAATCTACAGAACAAATAAGAAATTTAGTGGGTCAAGGCGCAGGTGCGATGCTAGGTAGATCTATTTGGGGACAAGCAAAAAAAGAATTTAGCAAAGTAAATGATGAAAAAATAAAAAAAGAAATGGTAAGTGAATTTGTCGATTTCTATGGAAAAAATATAATTAATGAAAGTACTTTAATTAATGGAGTAAAAGAATTTTTGAAATGGTGCAAAAAAGAAAATATATCAATGGCAGTGTGTACAAATAAACAAGAGCATTTATCAAATGATTTATTAAAAAAAATTGGCATTTATGACTATTTTGAATATGTCGCTGGTTCAGATACCTTCGATTATTGTAAACCAGATCCAAGGCATCTAACTACAGTTGTTGAAATTTTAGATGGAGATTTAAAAAAAACAATCATGATTGGTGACAGTGAAACTGATGCTAATGCTGCAAAAGCAGCAGAAATACCAATGATTTTATTAGAAGATGGATATACTGAAAAAAATATTGATGAAATTTATCATAATCACTTAATAAAAGACTTTATTGGTATTGAAAAAACAATATCTAATTATCTTTAATATTGATTAATTTAATTTAACTATTAAAAACAAAAATCTTAAAGGAGATATTTTGTTATTACACACTGTAAAAGTTTATCCATCGAAAATTAACTTACCAAAAAAGAAACAGCTTGCCTGGAAGATTGCTGAAATAGCTAATGATAATGCTAAATTAAATAAAGATTCAATCGAAATGGTAATAAATAGAATTATTGATAACGCATCTGTTGCAGTTGCTTCTTTAAATAGGAGACCTGTAATATCTTCAAGAGAGATGGCATTAAAACATTCAAGAAAAAATGGAGCAACTTTGTTTGGTGTAAACTCAAAATTAAAATTTGATTGTGAGTGGGCAGCTTGGTCAAATGGTACAGCTGTTAGAGAACTTGATTTTCATGATACTTTTTTAGCAGCTGATTACAGTCATCCAGGTGATAACATTCCACCAATATTAGCTGTTGCACAACAAAATAAAAAAAGTGGTTTAGACCTTTTAAGAGGAATTATTACTGCTTATGAAGTTCAAGTAAATCTAGTTAAAGGTATTTGCCTTCATAAACATAAGGTAGACCATATCGCTCACCTTGGTCCAAGTGTGGCAGCAGGATTGGGCTCAATGTTAAAACTTAATACAGAAACTATTTATCAAGCGGTTCAACAAGCTCTTCATACAACTATATCTACTAGACAATCTAGAAAAGGTGAAATATCAAGCTGGAAAGCGTATGCTCCTGCGCATGCCGGTAAACTTGCAATTGAGGCTGTAGACAGAGTCATGAGAGGAGAAGGAGCTCCAAGTCCAATATACGAAGGTGAAGATAGTGTTATCGCAAGAATATTAGATGGGAAAAAAGCAAATTATAAAGTTCCACTACCGAGGAAAAAAGAGAGTAAAAAAGCAATATTAGAAACTTATACAAAAGAATATTCAGCCGAGTATCAATCTCAGGCTCTAATTGATCTAGCAAAAAAGTTAAAGACTAAAATACGAAATTTAAACTTAATAAAAAAAATTGATATATATACAAGTCATCATACACATTATGTAATTGGAAGTGGTGCGAATGATCCACAAAAAATGGACCCAAATGCAAGTCGAGAAACCCTTGACCATTCGATTATGTATATATTTGCTGTTGCATTAGAAGATGGGGATTGGCATCACGTAAAATCTTATACTAAATCAAGAGCTAATAAGAAAAGTACTATAAAAATTTGGAGATCCATTAAAACTTATGAAGATAAAAAATGGACTAAGAAATATCATGATCCTAATCCAAAATATAAATCCTTTGGTGCAAAAGTAGTAGTTACTCTAAATAATGGTAAGAAAATTACTGAAACACTTGATAAAGCTGATGCTCATCCATATGGCGCAAGACCTTTTAAAAGACAAAATTATATTAATAAATTTCTAACACTTACGGAGGGTATTCTTGATAAAAGAGAGAGTGACCGCTTTTTAAAAAATGTACAGAATTTAAAAAATTTAAAATCTGGTCAGTTAGATAAATTAAATTTAATAGTGAAAAAAAGTAAATTAAAACGAAATCTGAAAAGAGGAATTTTTTAATGCACTTTATTGAAAAAGAACCAGTCCAAAAAAGAATAGATTTTGACCAAAAGCTTAAATCTAACAAAATTTTGAGAATACCTGGTGCATACAACCCCTTAACAGCAAAGTTAATCGAAGAAATAGGATATGATGCAGTTTATGTTTCTGGGGGTGTAATGGCAAATGACTTAGGCTTTCCTGATATAGGGCTAACTACTTTGCAAGATGTAAGTACTAGATCTTATTTGATATCAAGAGTTACAAATCTTCCAACTATTGTTGACATTGATACAGGATTTAAGTCTTGTAAAGAAACTATTGAAACATTTGAAGAGTTTGGAATTACAGGAGTTCATCTAGAAGATCAAATTGAGAGAAAAAGATGCGGGCACTTGGAAAATAAAGAATTAATTTCAACTGAAGCAATGGTTAAAAAGATAAAAGAATGTGTTGCTTCTAAAAAAGATCCAAATTTTAAAATTATTGCCCGATCAGATGCAAAAGGAGTTGAGGGCATTGATAAAATGATTGAGAGATGTAAAGCATATATTGATGCTGGTGCAGAAATTATTTTTCCTGAAGCGCTTCAAGATGAAAAAGATTTTGAAAAGGTAAGGAAGGAACTTAAGAGTTATTTGCTAGCAAATATGACTGAATTTGGCAAATCAAAATTATTTAATTATAAAGATTTGGAAAATATGGGATTTAACATAGTTATTTACCCAGTTACTACCCAAAGATTAGCAATGAAAAATGTTGAAGATGGATTAAGAGACATTTATGCACGTGGACATCAGAATAACATCATAGATAAGATGCAAACTAGGAAGAGATTATATGAATTGGTTGAATATGAAAAATATAACTCTTTAGATGAAAAAATTTATAACTTTAGTACGGAAGGACACGAATAGTGAGTGAAGATATTAAAAAAGGTTTATTAGGAATTGTTGTGGATGAGACTGAAGTTTCTAAAGTAATGCCTGAAATTAATTCTCTAACCTATAGAGGGTATGCTGCACAAGATTTATGTGAATATTGTAGATTTGAGGAAGTAGCTTATTTGATTTTAAATAAAGATTTACCAAACACAATAGAGCTAAGAAAATTTGAAAAAGAGGAAAAAGACAACAGAGAATTATCAAAGAATTTATATGAAATAATAAAACATATGCCCAAAAAATCTCATCCTATGGATGTAGCCAGAACAGCAGTAAGTGTAATGGGATTAGAAGATAAAGAAACTCAAGACTCCTCAATTAAAGCTAACAAGAGAAAAGCTTTAAGAATTTTTGCAAAGACCCCTACTGCTTTAGCTGCATTTTATAGAATTAGAAAAGGTAAGAAAATAATAAAACCTAAGAAGAATTTAACTTTTGCTGAAAATTTCTTTTATATGTGCTTTGGTAAAGTTCCACAAAAAGAGATAGTAAAAGCTTTTGATGTATCTTTAATTCTGTATGCCGAACATAGTTTTAATGTATCAACTTTCACGGCTAGAACTATAACAAGCAGTTTATCAGATATACATGGAGCGATCACTGGAGCGATTGCAAGTTTAAAAGGACCGCTACATGGTGGGGCAAATGAAGAGGTTATGCATATGATGAATAAAATTAAAAAACCCGAAAATGCTTTAAAATGGATTAACAACGCTTTAAAAAACAAAGAAGTAGTTATGGGCTTTGGTCATAGAGTTTATAAATCTGGAGACTCAAGAGTTCCGACTATGAGAGAATATTTTAGAAAAGTTGCAAAACTTAAAAAAGATAAAAAATTTGAAAAAATTTACGACATAGTTGAGAAAGTCATGATTTCTGAAAAAAATATTCATCCTAATGTTGATTACCCAACAGGACCAACTTATCATTTAATGGGATTTGATACTGATTTTTTTACACCAATTTTTGTTATTTCAAGAATAACTGGTTGGTCAGCTCACATAATGGAGCAGCATTCAGCAAATAAACTTATCAGACCACTAGCTAGTTACAAAGGTAATAAACATAGAAAGGTAATTGGATTAAACCACAGATAAATACTCTACAGAAATTTCATCATACAAGTAATAAAACTAAGAAAATTATCTGCACAAAATTAATAACAACAGATATAAAATGTGAGTATTTAAACTTTTTGTTCTGCTTCTCATCTCTATATTTATTAATTAATGGCATTAATAGATAATTTGATATAGCAAATAAAAAACTAATTGCTAATATTAAGTAGAAATCGACTCCCAACTTACTTAAAAATATAAATGTTAATACAACAATTAAACTTATCCCTAAATTAACATTATAATAGAAGGGAAATATTCTTCTTATAAACCTTCGAGCATTATCTTCATCCAAGGTAGTAAATACTACTGGAGCAATTACAAATGAAAAAAACAGCATAATTCCTAAAACCATTGCCGTTAAATAAATACTAACTTGTTCTATCATATCATTGCTATCAACATTAGAAAATGCTCATCTGATATTTATGTGTATGTAATTAATATATTAACTAAAAGCTTCGACCCATGTTCCTTGTGTAGATGCTTTAGAATATTCAGTTGCACGACCTTCAAAAAAATTCATGTGTTCTACAGCATTTAACATAGTATCTAACCATCCTAATGGATTTTTTTGAACATCATAAATAGCCTCTAAACCTAACTGGTCTAGTCTTCTATTTGCAATAAATCTTATATAGTCCTTAACATCTCTTGCAGTTAAACCTTCCATTGGACCCATTTCAAAAGCTAAGTCAATAAAAGCATCTTCGTGCTCAATTATTGTTCTACAAGCTTCATAAATTTCTTTCTTCAACTTTGGTGTCCATATTTCAGGGTTTTCGTTAATGAATTCTTTAAAAATTCTTATCATAGAATTACAGTGAAGAGTTTCATCTCTGACTGACCAAGTAACAATCTGACCCATACCTTTCATCTTGTTATGTCTTGGAAAGTTTAACAAGATCGCAAAACTTGCAAATAACTGAAGACCTTCAGTGAATGCACTAAATACAGCAACCGTTTTAGCAATATCTTCTTTTGAATTTACATTAAAGTTTTGCATGTAATCATATTTGTCTTTCATTTCTTTATACTTCATGAAGGCAGAGTATTCAGACTCTGGCATTCCAATAGTATCCAGAAGATGTGAGTAAGCAGCCACATGAACAGTTTCCATTGAAGCAAAAGCAGTCATCATCATTAAAACTTCAGTTGGTTTAAAAACTGTTGTGTAATGTCTCAAGTAACAATTATTTACCTCAACATCAGCTTGAGTAAAAAATCTAAAAATTTGTGTTAATAAATTTTTTTCTGATTGTGATAAGTTTTTTTGCCAATCTCTTACATCGTCTCCTAAAGGAACCTCTTCTGGTAACCAATGAATTCTTTGTTGAGTTAGCCAAGCATCATAACACCAAGGATATCTGAACGGTTTATAAACAGGATTCTCCACTAGTAATCCCATTTTTTTTGGTTGAATAATTTCTTTCTTTTCTGGTTGAATAATTTCTGAATTAATTTTTTCTGCTACTGACATGATAGGCACTCCTCGTATTCTGTTTCTTCAGTTTTGGTTGATTTATTTTTATAAACGTTCGCCAAAATATCAGTAGATTTTGCATCATTGATATTTTCAGCTCTTTGAATTGATTTTGATCTACAGTAATAAAGGCTCTTTAAACCTTTTTTCCAAGCATCAAAATGAATTTTATGAAGTTCTCTTTTATGTACATCAGCAGGTAAAAATAAATTTACTGATTGAGCTTGTGATATAAATGGAGTTCTGTCACCACTTAACTCAATAATCCAATTTTGGTTAAGCTCAAATGCTGTCTTAAATACATCTTTCTCTAATTCAGTTAAAAAATTTAAATGTGATATAGAGCCTTGATTTGTTGTTATACTTGACCAGGTTTCATCATCATTTTTTCCATGGTTCTCTAATATTTCCTCTAAATATCTATTTTTAACGTTAAATGAGCCTGACAAAGTCTTGTGAGTGTAGCTGTTAGCTGCAATAGGTTCTACTCCTGGTGATGCACCGCCACAAATAATAGAAATCGAAGCTGTTGGTGCTATTGCAGTTTTATTTGAGAATCTCTCTTGATATCCATACTCTGCAGCATCAGGACATGCGCCTCTTTCTTCTGCTAAATCTTTAGATGCCTGATTTACTTTAGCATCTATATCCTTAAATATTTTTTTGTTCCATGACTTGGCCATTACAGACTCTAGAGGAATTCTATTTTTTTGCAGAAATGAATGAAAACCCATAACACCTAATCCAACACTTCGCTCTCTTTCAGCTGAGTACTTTGCGTCTTTAAATTGTTCAGGAGCTTTGTTAATAAAGTCAGATAAAACATTGTCTAAAAATCTCATAACATCATTAATCATGTTAGGATCATCTTTCCATTCATCATATTTTTCTAAATTTAAAGATGATAAACAACAAACTGCTGTTCTATCTCTGCCATCTTTATCTATTCCTGTTGGTAGAGTAATTTCACTGCATAAGTTAGATGTTTTTACTGTGAGATTAGCTAATTTATGATGTTGTGGTATTTGTCTATTAACAGTATCAATATAAATTATGTATGGTTCACCAGTTTCTATTCTGGCAGTTAATAATCTTATCCATAGATTCCTCGCAGAAATAGTTTGTTGAACTGTTCCGTCTGCAGGACTTTTTAATGCCCATTGTTCGTCTGTTTCTACGGCTCTCATGAATGCATCTGAAACTAAAACACCGTGATGTAAATTTAACGCTTTTCTATTTGGATCACCACCTGTTGGTCTTCTCATTTCTATGAATTCTTCTATTTCTGGGTGATCAACTGGAAGATAACAAGCAGCTGAACCTCTTCTTAAAGAACCTTGGCTAATTGCCATAGTTAATGAGTCCATTACTTTAATAAATGGAATTATCCCTGAAGTCTTTCCAACTTTGCCAATTTTTTCACCAATAGATCTTAGATTGCCCCAATAACTTCCAATACCACCACCTTTAGCAGCAAGCCAAACATTTTCACTCCATAAATTTAAAATGCCACCTAAACTATCCGATGCCTCATTTAAAAAACAGGAAATTGGCAATCCTCTTTTGGTTCCACCATTTGATAAAACTGGAGTTGCAGGCATAAACCAAAGGTTACTTATATAATTATAAATTCTTTGAGCATGAAGATTGTCATCAGCATATGAACTTGCAACTCTAGCAAATAAATCTTGGAATGATTCGTTGTGACCAAGATACCTGTCTTTCAGAGTCGCTTTACCAAAGTCAGTTAAATTTGCATCTTTTGAACGATCAATTTTAATAATGATGCCCTTGTCATTTTGAAATAGTTCTGTTTCGTTGTTTAGTGAAAAAAGATCAGGTCTTTTATCCTTTGAAACTTCATTATCTTGAGGGGTATATTCAGAGACAGCTTTCTTTAGGGCCTGCGATAAAATTTTGTTCATAAATCTTGTTATATTTAGTTTATTTAACGAAAACAACTACATGTTGTAGGCGTTTTGACTTAATATACTATATAATCAGTAAATCAATAGAACATTTATAGAACATGATAAATTATATATCAACAAAAAAAATTAAAAAATTGGAGATAATTAACATAAAAGAGATAAAAAATTAAGTAATGACACAAAATATCAAAATTGATCCCTATGGTTTTAGAGAATATGACGCGCGATGGTTGTACGAAGAAAGCATAAATAAAGCAGGGATAGAGAATCTTGGAAAAGGTTTAGGAACTCAGATAATTAATCATACCAAAAAAGATAATCCCACAGTTATAGTTGGACACGACTATCGTTCTTATAGTGAGGAAATAAAAAAAGCTTTAAAAAAGGGTTTGATATCGACTGGATGCAATATTGAAGATGTTGGATTGTCGTTATCTCCAATGGTTTATTTTGCACAATTTAATTTAAATTCTGATGCTGTTGCCATGGTAACTGCAAGTCATAATGAAAATGGATGGACTGGTGTTAAAATGGGTATCAAGAAAGGATTAACTCATGCACCTGACGAGATGAAAGAGCTAAAAGAAATAACATTAAATGAAAATTTTATATTAGGCCAGGGAAGTGAAAAACAAATTAAAAATTTTCAGCAGGTTTACAAAGAAGATTTAATCAAAAATAATAAAATTAATAAAAAAATAAAAGCAGTTGTTGCATGTGGTAACGGAACTGCAGGTATATTCGCTCCAGATATTTTAAGAGGTATAGGGTGTGAGGTAATCGAACTTGATTGTAATCTAGACTGGACATTTCCAAAATATAATCCTAATCCTGAGGATTTAAAGATGCTTCATGAGATAGCAAAATCTGTAAGAGATAATAATGCAGATATAGGGTTTGGTTTTGATGGAGATGGTGACAGAGTTGGAGTAATTGATAATAAGGGTAACGAAATATTTTCCGATAAAATTGGTTTATTAATTGCTAGAAATTTATCTACAAAACATCAGAATTCAAAGTTTGTGGTAGATGTTAAGTCTACAGGTTTGTACTCAAAAGATAAGGTATTACTAAAAAATAAATGTAATACAATTTATTGGAAAACAGGTCATTCACATATTAAAAGAAAAGTTAACTCAGAAAAAGCTTTAGCTGGCTTTGAAAAAAGTGGACATTTCTTTTTTAATCAACCATTAGGTTATGGATATGATGATGGCATTAATTCTGCAATTCAAGTATGTCATTTATTAAATAATCAAAATAAAGAAATGAATGAAATTATTAACGAACTACCTATCACTTATCAATCACCTACCATGGCCCCTTTTTGTAAAGATGAAGAAAAATATCAAGTGGTTGAAGCATTAGTGAAACAAGTTGAGAAAGTCAAAGATGAAAAAATAAAAATTGATAATCAAGTCATAACAGAGATTTTAACAGTCAATGGAATCAGATTTTCTTTTGAAGATGGTTCGTGGGGTTTAATCAGGGCCTCATCTAATAAACCATCTTTAGTTGTTGTTACTGAAAGTCCAACTTCAGATGAAAGAAAGAAAGAAATCTTTAATTTTATTGATGATTTACTCCAAAAAACTGGAAAAATTGGTGATTATGACCAAAAAATCTAAAGGTTAATAAACGTCATTTTCAACCAATAAGTGTTCATAAAATTTAAAAGAATCGTTTATTTTGGCTGTGTGAGGTGATGGAGGGAGACTGAAATCACCTCTTTTTTTTGCTAGATTTATAAAATCTATTATTCCTATATAAATGATTAATGGCAGATAAAAAAATAAGATCAGTTGCAAAAACTTTTTCTTGGAGACTTTTTATTTTTATTTATTGGGTGATATTTGGCTACATTTATACAGGCACCTTTGTGGGAGCTGGAATACTAGGAGTCGGATCAATTATTCCACTTTTTTTCTATTACTTACACGAAAGAATTTGGAACAAAGTTAAATGGGGCACCAATTAAATAAACCTTTTGAGTTTATCTGAGATTATTACTTTTTTATTATTGATATAATCTTCATGATTTTTTTCAATATTCTTAAGCTCATAAAGATAATTAACCATAACACCAAATGATCTATTAAAACCAACTTCAGATACATTTGCATTTATATTAATATCTTCGATTGTAGCTCCGTTGCCTAAATGAAATCTTGTTACATCGTTAATGGGCAATTGCTTGTGATTTTTTTCATTTATTAAATAATGAGCTACTAATTTTAAAATAGCATCTTTATTTGAAACAATTCTAGTATCTCCTACTTTTAAATCTGAAGATTTTAAAAAAGAAATATTTTCTAAAGGCGTATTACCTAAAATATTTTTAATTTTATTATCTTTTAAATATGAAAACCAATCTCTAAATCCTGGTATAGGTGATAATGTTCCGAATTTTTTAATATTAGGTAATTCTTCCTGAATTTCATAAACTACTCTTTTTATTAAAAAGTTTCCCAACGTTACTCTCGACAAACCATCTTGGCAGTTACTGATTGAATAAAAAGTTGCAGTATCAAGATTTTTACCTCCAACAGTATGTGGTTTTGTAATTTCTTGAATTGATTTACTTAAACCATTAGTAAGTGCTACTTCAACAAATATTATCGGTTCGTCTTCTAATGCAGGATGAAAATAGGAAAAAAATCTTCTATCATCGCCTAGTCTTCTCTTAAGTTCGTCCATATCCTTAATCTTATGAACTCTTTCATATTTCATAATTTTTTCTAAAACAGCTGCTTTAGTATCCCAAGTAATTTTAGCCAATCTTAAAAATCCTGGATTAAACCAAGATTTAAATAATTCTCGTAAATCATTATCTAAAGGCTTTAGTTCTGGATTTTTTTCTAATACTTTCAATAAATCCTCTCTTAATGAAACTATCGTAGAAATACCATTTGGAGCCATATTCATTCTTCTAAACAATTCTCTTCTCTTTCCTTCAGAAACTATGAAGAGTTTAAATAAATTCTTGTCATTCTGTGTTTTTTGATAAATTTCTATGGCTTCTGATACCTTGGTGTGACTAGGTTTAAATTTCTCATTAATTTTCTTAAAAAAGAACAATTTATTCTCGGGTGTAAGAGTTTGATAAAGATCTGTCACGTCTCTTGCAACTGTGATACCAAAAGCTGCACCTTTGTTGGAAATTAAGTCATCACATAATGATAATATGGTTTCTAAATCATTTTTTTTAAGCTCTTTTTTCTTAAATAGCTTTTGACCAACATCAGCAATAGATGAAATGATATCTTTTAATTTAAATATGTTTTTCATAATTAACTTATACTTAGATATTCAAAAAAGGATCTAATTGAAACAATTATTAAAAATGTCCCGAAAATTTTACTTAATAGGCTTTTATTAATTTTATACACTGACTTAGCACCTAGGCGTGCCATAAACATCGTCACAGGCACAAAAACAATAAAACCGACCATGTTAATATATCCAATGCTATAAGGTGTGTTTACATTATCTATTATTTTTCCACCAGTTACCATCATAATTGTGCCACTTACTGCTATTAAAAAACCTATTGCTGCAGCTGTGCCAATTGATGTTCTAATATCGTAACCAAAAGTTCTCATAAATGGTACCATTAAAGATCCACCCCCAATGCCTAATGGTACTGAAATTACACCTATTATAGTTCCAGAAATTTTTTTAACTATTTCTGATATTTTTTTTGGATTTTCTAAAAGGCTTTCTCTAAAAAAAATAAAAAATAATCCAACCATAAAAGCAAAAATTGAAAAAAATAAAACTAATGCTGAAGTTTTTAAATTTACAGCTAAGAAAGTTCCTGCAACTACACCAATTAGTATAAATACTCCGAATGATTTTACCATTTTAAAATCTACTGCATTATGCTCCATATGAGTTCTGGTTGAAATAATAGAGGTTGGTATAATAATTGCTAAGGAGGTGCCTACTGATAAATGCATCCTAGTTAAAATATCAAATTCTAATACAGTAAATGCATAATAAAGAGCTGGCACCATCACAATTCCACCTCCCACACCCAAAAGACCTGCCATGAAACCAGCAACTGATGCAGCAATTCCTAATACAAACAGTAGATTTAAAATTTCATTTATATTTGAGATTTCCATTAAGAACTTGCTTGTATGGCTTTCTCATTATTTTGAACGATTGTCATAATATGTTTAGTTTTTTGAAAATCAGACTCTCTTGCCATTAAATTATCACTCAAATATCTTTTCCAATCTTTTGAACCTACTTGACCATGGTATAATCCAACAGTGTGTCTCATAATATGATTTACTTTAGTTCCAGACCTAACTTCTTTATCCACATACTCTAAAAGTTTCTTAACTATCTCCTCCCTAGTTGGATTATTATTAGTGTTAAATACCTCTTTTTCTATTTCAACTAAAGAATAGGGGTTTTGATAAATTGATCTTCCAATCATAACTCCATCACAGAAATTTAAATGATGATTAATTTCACTTACCTTTGAAATACCTCCATTAATTATTATTTCAAGCTCAGGATTTTGTTTCTTTACTTCATAAACCATTTCGTAATTTAACTTTGGAATATTAAGGTTTTGTTTCGGTGATAATCCTGTAAGCATTGCTTTTCGGGCATGTAAAATGAAAGTTTTAGTTCCTGCATCTCGCATTTTATGAATAAAATTATTCAAATAGTTAAAATCCTCAGTTTGATCAAATCCTATTCTTGTTTTAGCTGTCACTGGTATATTGCAAGAATTTACCATTGAATTAATACACTCTGCAACAAGATCTGGTTCCTTCATCAAACAAGCTCCAAACATATTTTTTTGAACTTTCTTGCTTGGGCAACCTAAATTAATATTAATTTCATCGTAGCCCATATCTTCTGCAATTTTTGCAACCTCTGATAATTCATCTTTGTTTGATCCTCCAACTTGTAATGCTAACGGTTTTTCTTCGGGACTATAAGATAGGATTTTTTTTCTATCCCCATGAATTGCAGACTTTGTTGCAACCATTTCAGTATAAAGCATTACATTCTTACTCATTAACCTTAAGAAAAAACGATCATGTCTATCTGTACAATCCATCATTGGTGCGACAGAGATTTTTCGATTAATTTTATTATCAGTATCCAAGAGGTTTACCCATAATTTTATCAGGTAGCCATGTCACTATCTCTGGAAAAATACATAAAATTAAAATAGCTAAGGCCATAATAATCATAAATGGTATAGAGCCTTTTAAAATCTCTGATAAACTTACGTCTGGGGTAATTCCTTTTATTATATAAAGATTTAATCCAACTGGCGGTGTGATTAATCCTATTTCCATATTAATAGTAAATACGATTGCAAACCAATAAGGATCAAAACCTAAAGTTGTTATAACAGGCAATAATATTGCTGAGGTCATTACAATCACTGCCACTGGAGGTAAAAAGAAACCAGCAATCAAAAGAAATATATTTATTAAAAGAAATACAACCCATTTATTAGAGCTTAATTCTACCATACTTTGAGCTAAAGACTGAGTGACGTAAAGTTGTGAAAGTGTAAATGCAAAAAGATAAGAAGCTGCAATGATAAACATGATCATCACACTTTCTTTCATTGAAACCTTAACAATGTTCCATATCTTTTTTGGTTGATAAATTTTGTAAACAATAGCGATCAGTACAAAAACTAAAAAAGCTCCAACACCTGAAGCTTCTGATGGGGTTGCAACACCTCCATATAAAACATATAAGACACCAGCTATGATGGCTAAAAAAGGAAGTATTCTTGGTAACACTTCAAGTTTTTCTTTTAAAGTGGGTGGTGTCTTATTCCTTAGAGCTTTTGCAGCATCTTTGTCTATGAAGTAACTGTGTATTAGGGCCCAAATTGCAAACATACCCGCCAACATAAAACCAGGAACTAAACCACATAAAAATAATCTACCAATCGATGTTCCTGTTGCAATTCCATAAACAATTAAAACAATACTTGGTGGAATTAAAACTCCCAATGTTCCACCTGCCGCGATTGTACCTGTAGCAATTTGATCAGAATAGCCCCTTTTTCTCATCTCAGGTATACCCATTGTTCCAATAGCAGCACAGGTAGCTGGACTTGATCCACTTAAAGCAGCAAAAATTGAACAAGCACCTATGTTAGAAATCACTAAACCTCCTGGTACTCGCCAAAGCCATCTATCCAATCCTGTATACAAATCTTTTCCAGCGGGTGAGTTAGCTACTGCCATTCCCATCAAAATAAACATTGGTATCGAGAGCAAAACAAAAGAGTTGAGTCCCGCATAAAAAGTTTCTGCAAAAACATCCAACATTTGAAAACCTTCAAATGATACAAGTAGAACTATAGATACGAAACTTAAACCAAATGCTATTGGAATTCCTGAAAACAAAACTATCAAAGTAAAAACAGCAACAATTATTGCTATTATTAATGGATCCATTAATTACCATCCTTTTCATCAGTAAGTTTCATTATTTCAGCTATATATTGAAGGATCATCAATGCAGCACCAATCATCATGGATGAATATGGTACCCATAACGGTGGATCCCAAACGGTTCCGGTTGTATAGTTTTTTGTAAAAGCTTCCTCAACCATTAAGAATCCAAAATAAAATAGAATTAGGAAGAATAATAAGCTCAAAAAGGACGTAAAAATTTTCAATTTTACAATATTTTTTTCAGATAAAAAATCATATATCCATTCCATACTAACATGAGCTTTTTCACTCAAAACATATGCACTTCCAATAAAGGTAGATGCAACTAAAAGCATGGTTACAAGTTCAGTTTGCCAAGTTATAGCTCTTTGAAAAAAATATCTTTCAAAAACTAATTCAACAATAATCAAAATTGACAAAAGTAATGCTGTTACAGCAAAAGCCCCACAAACCTGGGCTATCATATTACAAAATTTATAATAATTTTTTTTCATAAAAAAAACCCCTGTTTAAAAATAAACAGGGGTTCTTTATATATTAATTTATTTAACTGCTAAAGCCATTTCCATAAGCTTGGCACCACCTGGTACTTGCTCTGCAAATGCTTTATGAGATGATTTTTTAGCAATTTCGATCCATGCTGCATGATCTTCTGCAGTCATATACACAAGCTCAACACCAGCAGCCTTATAAGCATCTTCAAATTTCTTATCAAGATTAGCTACTTGCTCAGTCATGTATTGTTCTGCAACTTTTCCAGCATCCATTAAAGCTTTTTGTTGCTTAGAACTCAAAGCATCAAAAGATTTTTTAGACATCAAAATCGGCTCATACATAAACCATAAACCAAATTTTCCTGGAGGTGTTGCGCATTTAACTTGTTCATAAATTTTGTAACTTACAAAACTTCCTGAGCTTGTATTTGCACCTGTTAAAACTCCGGTTTGTAGACCAGTATATATTTCAGATGAAGGCATACTTTGAATACCTGCACCAGCAGCTTCTAGCATTTGGTTAAACGCTTTTCCTGCAGCTCTCATCACTTGTCCTTTAACATCGCTAGGATTTCTAATACATTTTGATTTAGAAGCAAAACCACCACCTAACCAAGCATCAGACAATACAACTACTCCTGCATCATTAATAATTTTTTTAATCTCTGTCATCATTGGAGACTTATTAAATCTTAATGCATGATCGTGATTTTTAACTGTACCTGGCATTAGTGTTGCGCTAAATTCTGGATGAAATTTAGATGCGTACCCTAATGGGAATGCAGAAATATCTAATTGACCTGTGGTCATAGGTTTCCACTGTTCTTTTGGTTTATATAAAGATTTAGCAGGATAAATTCTAATATCGATATCAACATTAGCTTTTTTAACCTCGTCAGCAATAATTTGAACCATTTCATGACGCGGATCGTAAGATCCATCAGCTCTAGGTGTTCCTGGCCATTGGTGGCTTGCTTTTAATGTAACTGCATAAGCAGAACCAATCATAGTGAACGCCAAAACTAATGAAGTAAAATATAAAGATAATTTTTTAAACATTATTTTTTCCTCTCAATTGTTATTTAATCCGTGCATTAAAATGAAGATGTTGATAAGAGTCAAGGCTTCAAAATAACTGCAAAAATTTATGGATGGACCTTTAAAAGACTTATTAGTAGTTGATTTAACTAGAGTATTAGTCGGCCCTTATTGTACAATGATTTTGTCTGATCTTGGTGCAAGAGTAATCAAAGTTGAAGCACCAGAAATTGGCGATGACTCGAGGGGGTTTGGCCCATTTATTCAAGACTATTCTGCTTATTTCATGTCACTAAATAGAGGAAAAGAAAGTATAGCCTTAAATTTAAAAAATGATGATGATAAAAAAATCTTCAATAAAATATTATCAAAAGCAGATATTTTAGTAGAAAATTTTAAGCCAGGTACTTTAAAAAAATGGGGGTATGGTTGGGATGAAGTGAGTAAAAAATATCCTAAACTAATTTACGCTTCTGCATCTGGTTTTGGGCAAACAGGTCCATTAAAAGAATTACCCGCATATGACATGGTTGTTCAAGGTATGGGTGGATTAATGAGTGTTACCGGCCAACCTGATTCTGAACCCACTAGGGTTGGTACATCAATTGGCGATATCACAGCGGGATTATTTACTGCTATTGGTATTAATGCAGCTTTGTATGATAGGCAAAAAACTGGCAAAGGAATGTTTATCGATATCTCAATGCTCGATTGTCAGATAGCTATACTTGAAAATGCAATTGCAAGATATCTGTCAAAAAATGAAATTCCCAAACCAATGGGATCTAGACATCCCTCAATTGCTCCATTTGAAGCATTCAAAACTAAAGACAGCTACATAATCATTGCAGCTGGAAATGATAAATTGTTTGAAAAACTTTGTAATATTTTAGATGTGCCTAAAATTTTCACTGATGAAAAATTTAATACAAATTCTGCAAGAGCAAAAAATATGGGTGAGCTAAAAATTATTCTTGAAAATAAACTTTCTGCAAAATCTACAAATGAATGGGTCAATCAAATGGAAATTGAAAAAATACCTTGTGGTCCTATATACAATATTAAAGAAGCAGTCGAAAATCCTCAGGTAGAGGCAAGAAACATGATAGTCAAAGCTTATCATAAAGTTATTGGAGATTTTAAATTAGCAGGTAACCCAATAAAGATGTCAACTTACGAGGATCCAAACAAAAGAGGTGATATTCCTGATTTAGATGAACACCGGGAAAAAATACTTAAAGAATTTGTTTAAATAAATTATAAGGAATGAATTATGTTAGATAAAAGAAAATTTTATATTAATGGGAAATGGGTTGCTCCCAGTAAACCAAATGATCTTCAGGTAATCAATCCTTCTACAGAAGAAGCTTTCGCAACTATATCTCTTGGTTCAAAAGATGATACTAACAATGCAGTGAATGCAGCTAAACAAGCACTGGTCTCGTGGAGTGAAAGTTCAAAAGAAGAAAGAATAAACCTTCTTGAAAAATTGTTAGATATATACAAAAAAAGATATTCTGAAATGGTAGAAGCAATATCCATGGAAATGGGAGCCCCTATGGATTGGTCTAGAGACTCACAAACATCAAGTGGCCAATCTCACCTGGAAGATTTCATAGTCAGATTAAAAGAATTTAAATTTGATGAACAATTTAGTCCTGGGTCAAATAACAGAATTTGTTACGAGCCTATAGGAGTATGTGGTTTAATTACTCCATGGAACTGGCCAATTAATCAGATAGCTTTAAAAGTTGTTCCTGCATTCGCAACTGGATGCACTATGATCCATAAACCTTCTGAAATTGCTCCTATGTCAGCAATGTTGTTTGCTGAAATGATTGATGAAGCTGGCTTTCCACCAGGCGTTTTTAATCTAGTTAATGGAGATGGTGTTGGTGTTGGCACTGATATTTCAACTCATCCTGATATTGATTTAGTATCATTTACAGGATCAACTCGTGCAGGAAAATTAATATTGAAGAATGGGGCCGACACGATCAAAAGAGTATGTCTTGAGCTAGGTGGTAAAGGTGGAAACATTGTTTTTGCAGACTCATACCCAAATGCAGTTCGTGATGGTATTAGAAATGTAATGAGTAATTCAGGCCAATCATGTGATGCACCAACAAGAATGCTTGTAGAAAAATCAATTTATGAAAGAGCTGTTAAAGAAGCTGCTGAAGAAGCTAACTTAATTAAAGTAGATCATGCTTCTAAAGAGGGAGATCACATAGGTCCAGTTGTTTCAAAAGTTCAATACGATAAAATTATTAGCCTAATACAAAGTGGTATAGATGAGGGTGCTACTTTGGCTGCTGGTGGTCCAGAACTTCCTAACGGTATGAATAAAGGTTACTTTATTAAGCCGACTATTTTTACAGATGTAACTAATAATATGAGAGTAGCTAAAGAGGAAATATTTGGCCCTGTTCTTTCAATTATTCCATTTGAAACCGAAGAAGAAGCTATCAAAATTGTAAATGAAACAGAATATGGTCTTGGAAATTATTTACAAACTGAAGACAAAGAAAAAGCTAAGAGAGTGTCTAGAAAACTTAAAGCAGGAACAATTTATGTTAATGGAAATGGTGCAGACCCAGG